>JAYRWZ010000254.1:0-36913 GCA_041917875.1 Chloroflexota bacterium
AAACTTTTATCTATCATTCAAGCAACTATTTTTGAACCGGACTTTCTTGTAGCCGATGAACCAACCATAGGTTTAGATACAGCATCTTCAGATGTTTTTGGGGACATGATAAATTCTTATATGACTGAAAAAAAAGGGGTTATTGTGTTTACACATAATAGAAACAGTTTTATCAAATACACTGATTCGCTTTTTGAACTTGTTGATGGTAATGTGATTAAAGTGCAAAATTCTAAGAAAAAAGTGGAGTAAGTATGGAACATTTGACACGTGTAGGTTTGATAGGTTATGGGAGAATGGGGAAAGAGTTAGAGCGACTTTCAGACTCGTTTTCACTATCAATCGTTGAAAAATTTGATATTGGTAATTTGTTAATAAATAATGATTTGTCGAAAATTGACGTCTTGGTTGATTTTTCTGCACCCTCCGCTGCTTTATCACACATTGAGTACGCTGTTGCTCAAAATACCCCTATAGTTTTAGGGGTGACCGGATGGTATGATTCACTTTCAGTCGTACAAGACATTGTGACCAAAGGAAGAGGATGTGTTCTTTATGGTTCTAATTTTTCAATAGGTATGAACATTATCTTCACTACGACTCGTTTGTTAAGCCGGCTTGCATATCAAAGCCAGATGTATGATACATCTTTGCATGAGATTCATCATCGTCACAAATTAGACAGTCCTTCGGGAACAGCTATCTCTTTGTCAAATATAGTCTTAGAAGAGTTTAGCTCAAAAACATCTTTGTGCACAGACTCCGTAAATGATCGCCAAATCCAACCTCATGAATTTCATGTTTCATCTCAGAGAATTGGCAATATCATAGGGGAGCACATTTTATCTTTTGACAGCGATTGTGACACTATAATTTTATCACATTCTGCAAAAAACCGGGAAGGTTTTGCAAGAGGAGCCCTTATGGCAGCTCGGTGGATCGTTGGTAAACAGGGGTTATTTGAGTTTAGTGATGTTTTTGAAGAGGTGCTTCGTGCTTAAATATTTGTTCTTTAGTTTGTTCTTGTCTGTTTGCGCAATTTTTGTGACAGCGCAAGAGTTGTCGAATCCACAGTTATCGTTAAAGCCCAAAAAATCAGTGATTTACTATCATGATTCCGTTAGATTTATACGTGAAAGTGTTAAAATTTTAAATATAGGTGGTTCACCCTTGACTATCAAAGAGGTAAAAAGTTCATGCGGTTGCGCCACTGCCGGAGTTGGTCGTGCTGTGATTCATCCTACATCATTGGGATACATATATTTGAATATTGATGCATCCCGATTAACCGATAGCGTGATGCGCGTGGACTATTACATTTATACCAATGCACAAGATTCAGTTGTGACATATCCTGTATATCTTCACAAAAGATCTTCACAAACACATTAGAAGGTGTAATCAAGCCCAAGAGAGAATAAATTGAAGCGGCTGATGCTATAATCAAGAGCAATTGTCACAGGACCTATTGGTTTAGCCAATCCGATGATAAACTTGTTATTGGTATCATCAATTGACCCCCTAGCTGTTTGTGGTTCATTATCACCGATATAACCATTTGCCGGATCAGCTACTATTTCACCATTCTTTTCAACCATTAACATAAGGTCTTTTTGTAATGTTACCGGTAATTTATACGTATATGTTGAGGCTATATTGAATTGTTCAAATGAATAACCACCAAAAACCTCGAGGTCACCAAACCAAGGCGTGATATCTTTGAATTTTTTACTGAATTGAAGATTTGCATTATAGATATCTGCATCTGCCTTTAATTCTGCTCGTGTGACACCCACAACTTGTGAAATATTTGTACTTTGATACACTATCTGTAATGCAATATCTAAAGGTGATTCTTCAAGATACTGTGACAGCGAGTGTTTGATACCTACACCAAAAAAGGAAAAGTTACCAATATTTTTATCAATCTGTACCGGTGGGATGAAGCGTAACAACAACTCTGTTCCATACCATGAGCCAATTTCAAATTGTGGAACACCCGCAAATACTTGTGAAATGTCGCCGCCGGTCGGAAGAGGGAAAGCTGACGGTAAACCTTTTATGGAATTGAGAACGACTTCTTTTTGTTCATTGGAAAGACTATTGTATGCAAAAGTTAACAAAGGGTCACCGCCTGTTAGTTGTTTTTCGAAGTATTGAGAGTTTAATGTTAGATTACCTTCACCTTTGCCAAAGGTTGTTGGCGATGAAGTGGGGAATGTAATACCACTAGTCTTGTCTTCTAAACCACTTGCAAAGAGATAGCGAATGATACCATAAATTAGCGCTGAGGTGTCTCTTGTTGTTCCTAAATTACCAAAAGCTTGAAGTGTGGAGTTTAACTCATCTGTTTTTGTTCCCACTGGGCTTACAGGCGTAAACGTTTTCTGATCATCACGCACTGCGCCTGTCATACCATGAATTCCGAATCGAAAATATGGTTTATCAACTTTTTTGGGCACATGAGCAGATCTAAAAAAACGAGAATTTGTCGTTGCATTACTTGTTGTTACAAGTGGTGTGAGAAACCCTGTACTGTTGTTCCCAAGTAAATCTTTTGACAATGATCTGGCTACTGAAACCGTAATAGGGTTGTGTTTAGGTGTTGCATCCTGCGCCAAAACAGAAAGCACCAACCCAAAGTAAAGAGTCGTAAATACAACTAATAAGTTTTTCATGAGATTTCCTTTATTTCAACCATACCCGCAGCTAATAACAATGCACCGTCCAAAGCGTTGCCTATTGGTTTTTTTATTTTTACACCACTTTTACTATCAAGATTTTTTTTGAGCAGTCTCAATAGAATTGTTTCATTTTCCAACATTCCCCCCATTAAACAAACATCAGACGTTTTAGTTCCTAATTTTTTATGGAGAGTTTTTATACTTTCGGTCAGGTGTTGAGATGCTCTTTCAAGAATAGAATAAGCTACTTCATCACCGTTTTCTGCTGATTCCATAGCCATTTTTGTGAAGTCATGATACTCAAATTTTTTCTCATTGAGAGCAGCCACCAAAGTACGCGGATTGTTTTTATTGAAAGTCATGTAACGTTGAGCGACTTTATCTGTCATTTCAGTTGCTTTATCCCTTCCGTCTAAAGCTCTTACTATTGCGGTTAAGCATTCGCGTCCTATCCATGCACCGCTTCCCTCATCGTCAATTTCAATACCCCATCCACTGCATCTGAACATTTCACCGGCACTGTTTTTTGCCAATGTTATTGTTCCTGTTCCTGCAATCTGAATAATTCCGGGTTTTCCGCCTAAAGCACCTACGAGTGCAATTTCTGCATCACTAGTTAACAAGACTTCATTTATTGGTGTTTTTTCATTTCTTGCCAATGTTCGGAGTAAGTTTGCATACCTTTTTCTCTCTTCTTCTAACCAAATTCCTGCTAAACCTACAACTATTCCTTCAACCTCGTTCAATTCCATCCCTGCTGTTTTGCAAAGATCTTTGATAAGATTCAATACTCTTTCGCATGATTCACCTGTACCAATCGAGCCTACACGTGTAGTGCCCATTTGAGCTTGCGCTATAATAGTGTCGCCTGATTTTAAGACTCCTCGAGTCTTCGAACCACCACCATCAATTCCAATTAAATTTATATGTTCCATAAAAACGTTTCACGTGAAACAATTATCGAAGATAGACAGCCAGAATAGAAATATCTGAAGCAGAAACTCCGGGAATTCTGGATGCTTGCCCTAATGTAATGGGTCGAATTTTTGTTAATTTCTCTCTACCTTCTTTCGACAAAGAATTGATACGTAGAAAATCAAAATCAGGAGAAATTGTGATTTTTTCATTGTGTTTGAATCTTTCAACTTCTCTGTTTTGTGCTGCTATATAACCTTCGTACTTGATTTCTATCTCGCCGAGCTGAGCCGCGTCATTTTTGTACTGCTGAACTAAGTCAAGAGAAGAATCTTGAAACAATATCGATTGAAGTACATTTAGTGAAAGCGTTGGGCGCTTCAAAAGAGCTTTGACAGAAATACTTTCGTTAACAGCAGATTCGTTCCATGTTTTTAAATATGGGTTAATCATGTCCGGTTTTAGTTTTGTATTCTCTGCATACTTTAAAAAGTCTTTTTTGTCGGATAACCAAGAATCAAGAAGTGCAAATTCTTCGGATGAAAACAAATTCAATGAATATGCTTTATCCGATAGTCGCTCATATACATTGTCTTGGCGAAGAAGAAGTCTGTATTCTGCTAAAGATGTAAATATCCTATAAGGTTCTTCGGTGTTTTTGTTAACCAAATCATCAATCATAACACCGATGTAAGCTTCTGAACGACTGAGAACAAATTCATTCAAGTTTTTGGCTTTACAAGCAGCATTTATACCTGCTATCAATCCTTGCGCAGCAGCTTCTTCATATCCTGATGTACCGTTAATTTGCCCTGCTAAAAATAGACCATCAATACTTTTTGTTTCTAAAGTATATTTCAACTGATACGGATAAAAGAAATCGTATTCGACCGCATAACCGTACCGCAAAATCCTTGCCTGTTCTAATCCGGGTATGGTAAAAAGTGCATTTTGTTGAACTTCTGCGGGTAAACTCGTTGAAAAACCGTTTACATAGACCGAATTTGTAAATAAACTTTCTCTTTCAAGTACAATAAGATGAGAGTCCCTCTCGGCAAAGCGGGCGATTTTATCTTCTACAGAAGGACAATAACGAGGTCCGGAGCCATGTATCAAACCTGTAAACATCGGGGATTGCTCAAAACCGGTACGTAAAATATCATGCGTCTTTGAATTCGTGGATGTTTCATGACAAACGAGTTTATTTTTGACTTCTTTTGTTTTAAAGGAAAAAGGAGTCGGAATGGTGTCGCCCGAGGAAATAGTTGTTTTTTGGAAGTTGATTGAGTTAATATCAATTCGAGGTGGGGTGCCTGTTTTGAGACGACCGCGCTCAAGCCCCATCTCGGATAATTTGTCTGAGATAGAAAGTGCTTGTTTTTCCCCGACTCTGCCTCCGGGGGTGGCGTTCATTCCTGTAAACATTTGCCCTTTGAGAAAAGTGCCTGAGCATAATACTACTATTGGGGTTGTTATTGTGGTACCATCGTCGGTGCGAACCCCTTTAACACATTGTCCTTCTACAATTATCTCGGTAATGTTTGCCGGGATAATTGTAATATTGTGATTGGAAAGAAGGTGTTTTTGAGCAGTGGCGGGGTACAAGACATTGTCGTTTTGTGCTCGTGGTGACCAGACGGCAGGGCCTTTGCTTTTGTTGAGCATTTTGAATTGCAATCCCGTGTGGTCTGCAATTATGGGCATAATTCCCCCTAATGCATCTATTTCTTTCACTAAATGACCTTTTGCTGTTCCGCCAACAGATGGGTTGCATGATAGCCTTCCTATAGTCCGTGAATCCATAGAGATCAGTGCAACTTTGCAATCTAGTTTTGCAGCTATTCTGCTTGCTTCGATTCCGGCATGTCCGCCGCCTATAACAATAATATCAAAATTCATATAAAGTGTTTCACGTGAAACGTTTTGAGGAGAAGTAAAACAAAAAAACCCCAAATTCTATTGAAAATGGGGCGCAAAGAGTAAAGAGATTTTGGTTAATAATAATCGTCGTTTTCTTCGTCTTCGTTGAAATATAAGTCGTCAACAGCACTTTCGTACTCGGGCCAAAGGTCTTCCATTCCCTCATAGAGCTCGTCATTGTCCTCAAGTTCGAGTAGGTTGTCAATAACTTGTTGTGCTGCACAGGTGCGGCTACAGTAATCAATCAGTTCTTCTTTGGTTGCTGGCCATGGTGCGTCTTCAAGATATGAAGCTAATTCCGGTGTCCAAAACATAGTGTCCTCAAATAAAATGATGTCAATTCAGTGTATAAAACGGTCTAAACTGTGTAAAAAAAACCGCTTGACGGCTAATGGCTTATAATGTTTTTTGCAAAAATACTAATGGTTGAAGTAATATACATAAATTTGAAAAATGAAACAACAAAATAGAAAGAAATGCGATGAGAATTGGGCAAAGAGGCATCTATAAGTTGGTGCAAAGTATTATTCAGAATGAGTCAGAAAATGATTTGTCTTTACTAAAAGCTGTTGTGATTACTGTGGTTGATTATGATACATTACATATAAAAGGAGGAAGAATTTGGAAACTGAATGAAAATAACGATGCGTATAAGTTAGTGTTCCAAACCGAATCAGAAGTAGAAATGTTGCCCGAAGAATATGAAGTAACTGTTGAACATCAACCTGTTTTTTTGATGGTCGCTGATAAAAAATCACTTGTAAAGAAAGAGATGGATAAAGAGTTTGTGTCGCGCGGAATATTAATGTATTCCGCAACAGGGGTTGGTGAAACATTACACAGACCATCTGGGAAGTTATGTGAGTATGTGCTTGCTTTTCACGCAGATGTACTTGATGATGACTTTAGGAGTTTACTTGCCGTTCTTGGTTCTGCAACGACAAATAAGTTGAGAAACAATCGCAGTTTTCATGAACGTTGGAAGCTAAAACAAGACCTTGACAAAGCATCAGAACTGCAAAAAAGCTTGTTGCCAGATCATACCTTAGAGTTTCATCATTATTCAATATTCGGTATATCGGTTCCTGATTTGGAAGTTGGAGGCGATTATTTCGATTATATAAAATCAGAGTCGGATCCTGATAGAGTGGGAATAGTAATAAGCGATGCCGCAAGTAAAGGGATGTCAGCAGCAATACAAGCACTTTTTGTCTCGGGTGCTCTTAGAATGGGTGCTAAATATCATTCAAAACTCTCAAATTTAATATCGAATCTCAATGAGTTGTTGTGTGCAACTTTTCCATACGAACGCTTTGTATCTTTGTTCTACTGTGAATTAACGGCTATGGAAAACGGTGTTGTACTCTACGTGAATGCAGGTCATTGTGCACCGATACTGTATAATTCAAGGTCAAAAACATTAGCAACGGTAGAGCCGACTGGTGGAATTTTGGGAGTCTTACCTGAACAACATTTTCGGGTTGAAAGTTTTATCATGAATAATAATGACATTTGCATACTGTTCACTGATGGAATTATAGAAGCACAGAACAAAAAAGGTGAACAATATGGATATGAAAGATTAGGGAGAGATATATTACGTTTGCGTCACAAAACCACGAAGGAAATAGCCGGATCAATATTAGAGTCGGTAGTGAAGTTTTCCGCAGGGGGGTCATATAAAGATGATTCCACAATAGTTGTCATAAAAAGACAAGATCGTGAAGAGAATAAAAAAACGAATCCTGTAGTGCCATTGAGAAAAAAAAAGTAATATCTTTAAGTCATTGTTAATGTATGATTTAAGTTGGTTTTTGTGATCAAATATCTACAAAACAGGAACAATAGTCATTAATAAAACTAAAGTATCGGCGGCAAAAAACCGATAACTGTCTGCGGAACAACATTTTCGGCAGGAAGCCGCTTACTATGTCAATCTACATGGAGGTTTGATTATGCCATCGGCAATAAGCGGCGGAACAAGGATCCGCACCAATACGCCATCTGAATCAGCATTTAATGCGCTTCAAGCGGCAAATTCTAATATCGCATTACGACAATTGCGATTATCAACAGGGAAAAGAATTAACTCAGCACAAGACGATGTTGCTGGCTATATCACATCAAGAGGATTGGCTGCAAGAAATGGTGCTTTGAGATCAGCATTGAATGCAGTAGGTGATGCTTCAAATGTAACAAGTATAGCGCAAGACGGTTTGGATAACATCAACGCACTGTTAACACAAATAAAAGATGCAGCAGCAACAGCAGCATCAGGTGCTTTAGGTACTGATGAGAAAATAGCGTTGGCAAAAGCTGCGTTTCGATTGACAAATCAAATTCAGACAATTGTTGACTCGACAGTGTTTGGCGGTCGTCAATTACTTGATGGTGGTTTCTCAGGAGATTTCGTTATAGGCTTCAATGCAACAAACTCACTCTTAACGATTAGTGTTGATCTAACTACAGCTGTCAGCTCCTCAAATTTCAATATTGGCGGTAATTTCTTACTTTCTACAACGGGACAAAATTTTGCGGGCGTTACCGGTCTGAGTTTAGCTTCTCTCGACTCAATAAGCTCCAGTAGTCTGGGTATTTTCAGTAATTCTAGTATCTCGTCAACATTGACAAGTTTGTCGGAAGCCTTGAATAATGTAAACAAAGTAGCGTCTTACTTAGGCGGTGTTTCGGTTCGACTGACTTCGCAATCTGATGCATTGAAATCACAAATCACTAACTACAATGCTGCAATTTCTCGTATAGAAGATGCTGATGTAGCTTTGGAGCAACTAGAGTTAATAAAGTCACAGTTCTTACAACAAACTTCTTTGACCTCTTTGGCTCAATCAAACCAGAATCCGCAAAACTTCTTACAGTTGTTACGGTAATAGTTACGAAATGGGATAAATATATAAGGGAAGTGGGTAACATAAACTCACTTCCCTTTTTGAGCAGCAGAGGTAATGAAACAACACTTTTGGTGTAAATTTTGATAATGGAATACGTATAAATCAAAGGATTGATCATGACAACAGAAGCGACACAAAGACTTGCAGCAAGAAAACTCTATGGTGGAGATGGTAACACTCCTTCATATATGGATCAAGAGGTTTTGTCATGGTCACCTGAAAAAATTACGCTGAAAACGTATGATCTGTTCTTGATGAGTGGTAAGAAAAATGATGTGAATAAGATGAATCGTGTACTGATAGAGTTGATGGGGTCTTTAAATTTTGACTATGAAGAACCGGCTACACGGCTCTATAGACTTTATGAATTTTGTCAGCGTTGTATAGTACAGAGGAATTATGATGTTCCGATAAAAATAATTCAAGAATTAAGGGATACGTGGGCAAAAGCACATTCTCTTGAATAAATCAAAATTGAGCAATTATGTCTGACATTTTAGGAACAGCATTTAGCGTAGGCAATGGTTTGTCTAGCGGCAGTGAATCAAATACTGATTTGCTTATATCTGCTTTCAGAAGAACGAAGCAACCACAAATTGATGCCCTCACCAAAAGAAAAGCTGATTTAGAAAATCGTCAGACTTTCTTGAATGGGTTTAGAACTCGTTTAGAGGATTTACAATCGAAATTTACAGGTTTCAAAGATGTCAGTGCTAATACAAAATTCTTCGCTAGTAAAACAACAAGTTCAGATATATCAGTACTTAGCGCATCCACAGATACTACGGCCGTTGCGGGCACATATTCACTAAAAGTAAACCGTTTAGCCACAAGTGATGTTCTGGTAAGCAGCCGAAAAAATAAGAATACGGTTTCCACTTTAGCAGGTACTACTCAGAGTTTTGAAATACAAGGGATAACATATTCAGCAGAATTTGGCATTGATGATACAAATGAAGCCGCCTTTGCAAAAATAGCGGCAGCTATTAATGGCGACACAACGTCCAAAATCAGAGCTTCTGTAGTCAAAGATACAAGTTCAACCGTGAGATTGTCCTTTACTTCAAAAACAACAGGTACAGAAGAAAACATTACGTTTATTGACTCTGATGTGCTAAATGATTTAGGAATCACGACGGCAGGACTGAATCCTAATACAGATGCAAGACAGCTGTTAAATGCAACGAATGCAGGATATCAAAAAGCAAGTAAAAATGAATTAGATGCATCACTTACCTTAGATGGTATTGAAGTTACACGTTCGTCAAACACGGTCGCGGATTTGATTACAGGGGTAACGCTAACACTGCAGAAAGGGCAAGGTATTGCGGATAACCCGATTACGCTGACAACAAATAAAGATGCAGAAGGTGTTGCTAAAAATGTTATACAACCACTTTTAGACAGTTTTAATGACACATTGCGATACTTGAATAATAACACATCACAGTTAAGAGCAGATTCGGCATTGCAAGGATTCCGCTCAAGATTAAGGGGGGTAATATCCGAATCAGTAAGTTCCGCGGGTAATGAAAATCCCAAATATCTTACGGAATTAGGAATCACAATTGCAGCGGATGGTACTCTGTCCATAAGCGATAGAAAAAAATTAGATGATCTACTTGCCGATAATCCACAAAAAGTTGCGGATTTATTTACAGGAAATGATGGTGTTGCCTCTAAGTTAGAAAGAGTTCTCAATGGTTTTCTTGGTGATACAGGTTTGATAAATGCAAGGACAACCGATTTGCGGTCGCAAATAGTATCGGTGGGAACAAGAACAAAGGATGTGCAACAAAGGATTGATGCCCAAGCCGAGAGTCTGCGCAAAGAATATGAAAATTTACAAAGAAATTTTTTAAAAGCTCAGTCGCAATTTTCTGCGTTAAGTGCTTTTACAACAAATAACACTCTATAAAACAGTAAGTATGAACAGTATTCACAATATATCAGAGAAAGTCTGAGAGTAGGAGGAATAAAGTTATGGAACTACGTTCAGTGCAAAGTGCGAGTCAAATATCAATACTTCAGACAGCAGATATACGTTTGGACTTAGATGAACAAAGAGCACAAAAAAGTGCTTTGTTTGCGGATATTGAAGGCAATTTAGTCCAAAATGAAAGAACACAGCAGCAAACTGAAGAATCGCGTGAACGCAATGATAAACGAGAAAATAAGGTAAATGATTTTACCTCATTGGAAGAAACATTGCGCGACGATATTCGCGATTTGTTCAATGAAAAGAATGTTGCGCTGAAATTTAGTTTGGATAATGAGACCAAACAACTGATATTGTCGCTGATCGATTCAAATTCCAATGAAATAATCCGGCAAATACCATCCGAATTAGCTTTGAAGATTTTGAAATTTTTCAATGCAAAATTAGATTCGGGACAGGTCACGGATGCAAAGGTCTGAGAGAGAAATAGAGTCAATTCTTCTAAGATTAGAAGAAATTGTTGAGCAGATATATTTGACCCTTGCGAGTGTCAAGGAATCCGAAGGAATCACCATTGGAGATCAAATAGATCTACTATATGATGAGAAACAAAGGATTATAGATGCACTAATTCATAAAGTGCAGAATGAGATATCTACATTAGCAGTTGAAGAAAAAAAAATGATGGAAACCAAACTTGTTTCTATATTGCAAAAAGAATCTGTAAATTTGCAGTCAATGGAGATGTACACTAATCTACTGGCTCATAAGTTACGACAATTGCAAAGACAAAAATCACTTAGAGTTTACCGAGGAGAAAGATAATTATGCCAATCAATGGAGTCAACAATCAGTCATCCCCCCAAGTTACGGGTACGACCCGCAACTTAGCGTCGGCGTATTCACAATCGGAAACGGTAAATCCGGAGTTGCCGCCACAAATTAAACAAAGAGAAGATACCGTCGAAATCTCGGAACAAGCTCGCGAATTGATAGAAAATAAATCTTCAGAGAATTTTGGAAGAGTGCAATCTCAGATAAATGCGGGTTTTTATAATAGGCAAGATGTCTTGAGGCAGACAGCTTCCAAGTTGGCGCAGTCAATCCGTGATATAAAGCCCATTTAACAAAAAAAGAGAAAAAAAACGTACAAATGTATGTTTAGAAGATAAATTGTGTTATTTTGGCATGTAGCCATGAAGATCAAAGTCCTCACCAACAATGGCGAAGGGCTTTTTTTTTGTTTCTTTTTGAATTGTTAACATTAGCTGAAAGGTTTTGTATGTCACGTTCGCTTAACAAAGTAATGATTATCGGGAATGTCGGTAAAGATCCTGAAATAAACTATACCGGCTCGGGAATTCCCATCGCAAAAATGAGTGTTGCAACTACAGAAGCATGGAAAGATAAAGACGGTTTATGGCAAGAGCACACAGATTGGCACAATATTGTCGCTTGGCGCGGACTTGCTGAAACTATACATAAAATAGTGCATAAAGGGACACGTATCTATGTTGAGGGCAAACTACAGAGTAGAGTATATGAAGACCGAGACGGCAACAAACGATCTCAGACGGAAGTAATTGCTGATAGTATAATATTGCTTGATAACAAAGATAATAGGCAAGACAATCGCACTGTTGAGTCAAGAACCGGTAAAACCAATGCTGCAGAACAAGATTATGCAGCTCCTCCGGTAAGTTCTCCGGAAGATGATATACCCTTTTAAGAATTACAATACAAAATCGTGTCAGACGTAAGTATTTTGCAAGCCCTTCAACAAGAAGGGCTTCTTTTTTTCACAAGTACGAAATAATGAAATACAATGGATAAACAAAGATCGGCGGAAATTAAAGTTGGGATTGTTACACTAGTCGGTATCGTATTACTTATACTCGGGATTCTTTTAGGAAAAGGTGTAACGCTGGGAGTCTCATCCAATACGATAACAATGGCTTTTCCTAATTCAGGCGGGATTGAGATAGGTTCGCCAGTGTTTGTAAACGGCATGAAAAGGGGTGTGGTTACTGTGGTTGAAAATGCAGAAAATAAAGTATTGGTAACTGCTCAACTCGATAATATCTCTGACGTAAAAAAGGATGCAACAGCACGAATATTAATGCTTGAATTGACGGGGGGAAAAAAAATAGAAGTCAACCCGGGCACTATGCAGCAATCCATTACGAACAAAGATGTCATCGCAGGTATTGCCTCCGCCGATGCAACGCAACTGATTGCTGATGTTGGAGATGTTGCAAATGATGCAAAAAGATTGGTAAGGAGATTAGATACGATCAGCGGACAATTGACAGCTATACTTGGCGATACGGTATTTATAAATAACATCAAAGGAACAGCTACAAAAGCCAATACATTACTCACATCATTGAATGAGTTTTATGATACAAACAAAGGTACCCTTCAATCAACAATTCAGCAGTTAAAAGGCCTGACGGATGATGTGAGAAAAGCTGTAAATACCAACGAACCGGCTGTGCGCTCTTTGTTGGCAAAGTTAGAAACAACAACCAATGATGCTCAAACCTTGTTGAATAATGCTAATGCTTCGGTCGGTAAACTTGACGCATTGCTTATCGATGTCAGATCTGTTGTACAAGATATTAAACAAGGCGAAGGTGTGGTATCAAAAATTCTTTATGATAAAAAAACTGCCCAAAGATTAGATTCTGTTCTTAGTTCTCTCGGTACTTTTGTTGACCAAGTCAAAGAACATGGATTAAATACGAATGTGCGATTAGGTACACGTCCTTAATGGTTCTTTTTTCGTGAAAAGAGAAAACCGTGAAAACGAGAGAATTTTGCCGAGATCACATGGGATGCAGAGGGTAGAAAAAAAGAAATACAAAGAAAAACAATACTGATAGGAAACATGATCTTAGCATAGAGTTCAAGATTGCTGTAACGGTAGATATCGGACAGCATCCATAAAGAGTTCATCCACATCCAAAAATAAAGAGCTAAGCAAGAGTAGACAGCGGCAGCAGATTTGCTCTTTATGCACATTAAAGAACCGGATGATAACAATACAACCATACATACTCCGCTTATAGCGGGATAACGATACAACCAAGATGCATCCATGAGAAGCCATGCAAATGAATTGATGATATCAATAGTTTCATATTCTGATTTTGAACTTGGTGATTTTTCCATAGTAAGGATTACCTAATCTGAAAATTGTTGCCATCGAGACAATAAAGAACAAAAAATCTGTAACTTGAGCGAAACTTAACGATTATTACCAACACATCAAAAGCATCTTACAATTTTTATTCATTATACAGAGAGGTTAGCAAGATGAAACGGTTTACCAGTTATGGTCTTTCATTAGCTGCTATGGTGATCTATTTCTTCATAGTTTGCACCGCAGCATTTGCACAAGATGTGCCGGCAGTTCCCAAAAACTTTTCCGCAAGTGTCAGTGGAACAACAATTTATGCCATGTGGCAAAAAAATCCCGAAGGCCCGGAAGCAACCGGATACAAGGTATATATTGCCAAAGGACAAACGGAAGATTTGTCGAAGTTTGATCTGGTGGCAACTGTCACAAAACCTATGGACGGTGACAAATACAAATACGCTATTGAAAAATTATCGCCGGGTACATACACCGTCATTGTACGTGCGTTTAACGGTAATGGTGAAGGAAACAGAACGTCAATTAAAGTCCTCACCGTGAAAGAAAGCGGCGAAGGTAATGGACTTGTGTTTAAGAGCACACCGAAAAAAGAAGCGGGAGTTAACAGCGAATATGTCTATGAAGCTGTTGTGAAGTATGAAAAAGACCCGAATGCAAAAATTCTCTTCCGTTTAGCATGTGATGCTCCTGAAGGATTGGAGTTAGACCCTGAGACAGGACGAATATTCTGGCGCACAGGTTCGGCAGGTGTCTATAAAATCTGTTTGGAAGCATATCTTGAGTCAAATAATGAAATTGTTGCAAAACAGTATTTTGAAGTTAAAATCGGCGGATCAACAGAAGAAGACGGTTTAGTGTTCATGACCGAGCCGAAAACAAAACCTACACTTGGCAAAGAATGGGTATATGAAGCTTTGGCAAAGTATAAAAAAGATCCTTCGGTAAAAGTCATCTATTCTTTACGCAATGCCCCCGATGGAATGATGATTGACGAAAACACAGGACGAGTAACATGGACTCCATCCAAAAACGGGGTCTATGAGTTCGCGATTGTTGCGATTGTCGTTATTGATGGTAAAGAAATTGTCAAAAAACAAGAGTTTCGTTATGTCATCGGTGATGGTGAAGGCAAAGAAGAAGATGTACCGGGATGCTCCATACTATTTGGTAAAGTATCTTTCGATAATGGCGAAAAAGCCAAATCGGGAATGGTAACTATCGTTCGTTTAGAAGGAAACGGTAAAGGCAAATACACAGCGAAAGTAATAAACGGTACATTTGAAATCAAGGTACCGGAAGGTGTGTATTCTCTAATGGTGAGCGGCGAATCAATTGTAACGGAATATTATAATAATGCGGAATCAATTGAGAAAGCAGAACGCTTAATAATTGGATGTAATGAGGAAAAAGAAGTCACATTCACTGTATTCGCGAAGGCTGCTGTTAAGAAAAAAATCATTTCAGGCACAGTTACAAATAGCGAAGGCAAGGGCGTATGGTGCTATATTGACGTGATTGATCGCAAAGCCGTTGGCGACAATGGAAAAGAAGTGCGTTATTCAGGAAAATCAGGTGAAAAAGGTACTTTTGAACTATCTGTACCAGAGGGAGCAGAGGTAATTGTTCAAGCTCGTGCCGTGCAAAGTGATGACTATCTTCCAACATTCGGAGAATCAACGCTTTCCGCTGCAGATGCTGCTGTTTATACAATGAATGATAATGTGAAAGCAAATATCGTTTTAATCAATCGCCCTGCTTATAAAAACTCCGTCAGCGGTGTCGTAAGAGAATTTAATGCTACTACAATGCGGATTGCGTCAAAAGTAACCTTGATGAATGTCAAAGAAAATGGCGATAAAGGACGTTTCCGTACCATTGAAAGCGATGATCAGGGAACATTTTCTTTCTCTAACATCGAACCGGGAACATATATCGTGCAAGCTTTACCATTCGACAAAGCATATCGCCCGGGTTATTATCGTGCCAACGGAGAAGCCGTTTCCGAATGGAAGGATGCTGAAAAAATAACAGTTACAGAAGAATCAACCGCAACTCTTGAGATTGACCTTGGTAAAGCTCAAGGCAAAAAAGGTATTGCTCGCCTTGGCGGTAGTGTTCGTAAAGAAAAAAGTAATACAAAAGGTGACAATGTCTTGGCTGATGAAATGCTTTCAGGTGCTTTAGTTGTTGCTACTGATGCTTTTGGAAATATTACCGACTGGACAATATCGGATGCTAAAGGTTCTTATGTTCTTAACCAATTAGCTCAAGGAACTTATACAGTCAAAGTAGATAGAATTGATTTTGCGCCGACACAAGTAACAGTCCAGACTGATTATGCTACTCGTTCAAACGTACAGGCTGATATTACGGTAAACACAATTGCATCAAGTGTTAACGAAGAAACAACAAATGCGTTTGCGGCGTATATTTACCCCAATCCGGTGCATAACACTGCTTCTTTGTATCTTGGCACTATGACAAATCAAGGTAATGTACAGATTAGCATCATCAATTCTTTAGGTGTTGTCGTAAACTCATTTACTTCAGTTGTTTCCGCTGCGAATACCATTCCTTTATCATTAGAGTCATTGACTCCGGGAATGTATTATGTGCGATTAGTTCATGGTAATGAAATGGTAACATTACCGTGCACGGTAACAAAGTAACGTGTTTTATAACAAAGAGATACGTAGTTTTTGTTTAACAAAAGCACCCGAAGTATGGCTTCGGGTGCTTTTTATTTGTGTAATCACCGGCAGAATTCTGATATGGCGAGCATAGGCGATAAACAATGGCTACATTAAATATGAAGAGTAAACGTTTACGCGAGAAAATAATAGAAAATTGGGTATCACGTAATCTAGGCATTACTAAAAAGAGGGGAACAGTAAGGTAATTGAAATGCAAATAACAACATTATCTATGGCGTTTACAGCTCTCTTGGTCTTTGTGGTCAATATTACTAAAGCCCAAGAAACGCCTCAACAACTTATTCCGAAAGCATTTAGTGAGTATTCGGCAAAGAATTACGGAAATGCCCTACGAATATATGACCGCATACTCAAAACGGATCCACCAATTGAACAAACACTGCGAGCTTTTGTCCATTTCCATCGTGCAATCAATTATGCAATGCTTCATGAGGATGATTCTGCAATGCTCTCACTGCGTGTAGCTGTGGATAATGGTTTTGCAGAAGTAGAGGATTTGCAGATATACAATGATTTACAAAATCTCCGAAAACTACCGCAATATGAAGAAATTCTTGAGAAAGCAAAAGAAAATATTGCAAAAAAGAAGGTATTCAATGTCGAAGAATGGGAAAACCCGGGGCTTGGTTTTTCTTATCTTCATCAATTTGACAGTGTTGGTTTGGCGGATTTGGTACAGTTACGATTGATGTATAGTCTTGATACTCTCAAAAAACCCTCAATGAACCAAATAACCCATCAGGTAACAGTGATGAATTGGGTGCATGGACTGTGGAGGCATAACCCGATTCAATCGGCTCCATCACAAAAATGCTTGGATATTCTGCAAGAAGTAAAAAAGGGACAAACATTTCGCTGCATGGAATATGCGTCCGTGTTAGCACAGTCTTTACAGTCTTTAGGGTATTCTGCCCGTATTCTCGAACTCTGCTCCGAAGGTATGTCGTATGGTTTGGCAAAAGCACATGCAGCGGTTGAAGTATGGAACGATGATTTACAAAAATGGATATTTTTAGATCCTCAAAATAATGCTTTGTGGAAGAACAAAGAAGAGTTCTGCAATGCAGACGAAGTGCGAGAAATAATGGAAACAAAAAAAGATGACTCGTTGGTAATGATAGCCTTTCCATCATCATGGTTAGCCGTTGAAAATATTAACCCTTCGGTCTGGCGAAAATATTTCCATTATATATTCTTGCATTATGATAATCGTTATACTTCCAATCCCGATATTTTACAACAATTAGCACCAATCTGTTATCTGAGAAGGGGACAGACTCCTGAATTGTTGTATCAAGGAATGCCGCGCGAAATAGATTTTTCTACGAATAGAGAAAAAATATATCCGCGATTAAATTTAACTCATGTTGCTGTCAAATCAGTCGAACATCAAGAGACGCCCACAGTCACTATGGAATTAACTCATTCCATTAACTCTTTCGACCATTTTGATGTTCAGCTTGACAATGGTAAAACCAATGAAGTAAGAACGTTAGGTTTATCGTGGAATTTGCGCCGTGGAAAAAATACCATGACAATTAAAGGCGTTAATAAAGCAGGACTTAAAGGTAAAGAAACCAAAGTTGCCATAGAATATTCGGGCGGAGAAAAATAAAAGAATGTGGAGATAAGTGAGGGCGGCAAATGTATTGTGTTTTATCAAACTTTAAAATTACTATTTTTAATTCCTTAAATTGCAAAAATTTGACAATTAAATATAAAAATAGTAATGTTCTTTTGTTCTTCGTTAAAACAAGGTAAATAAAATCATAACCCGAACGAAATCTGTTTGCTACGCACCCGTGGCCACAGGTATCGTCACGGTGACGGTGGTGCCGTGGTCAATATGGCTTTCTATGTGCAAAGTACTATTGCAAATATCCGCTATTTGTTGAGAAATAACAAGCCCTAAACCGGCTCCCTGTTGTTCATATTTGTGTCGTTCAAATTGTACAAAGGCACCAATATTTTTTATTTGATCTTCCGACATACCGCGTCCTTCATCATGAACGATAAGCACATATTCTTTTTGGTCAGCACTTTTGTTCCCTTTGATGACAACGGGGGTTTTGTTCAAAGAAAACTTTATGGCATTGCTTACTAACTCACTCACAAGTTTGCGCAAGTACAAATCACTGATTGCTATGGTTGCTTGTGCAATATCGAGCACGCAATCCTGTTCACGCTCATTATAGTGGGGGATGTCCTTCAGATACTGCTCTATGACGGATTGTGTTATTATTGACTTTGCCACTTGAGGTGAGCGTTGCTCCTGCGGATGTGCAGTCAATACATTAAGTTCAGCGTGCATCACATAATTCTGGGTTAAGTGCAAAAGCCGTTTACCGCCCTCTTGTATTTGTAAAACATACTCTTCTAATTCATTGGGTGGTATCTGTTCGCCATCTTCGAGAGTCCACAGTATAAGTTGACAAAAACCGAGCACAGAATTGAGCGGAGTAATAAATTCATGGGGAATGCTGACCGTAAGTTGTTTGCGAATATCTTCGATTTCACGTCTTGAATTTTTGTGTTTGGTTAAACGCGCTGTTATGGACTCTATAAGTTCATCAATGCCAAAGGGTTTGGTAATATAGTCATCTGCACCTAAAGCCATGCCCTTGCGTATGTCGTCGCGCTCGGAACGTGCCGTGAGAAATATAAAAGGTATGGCAATTGTTTGCGGGGATTCATGAAGCGTTTTGAGCACGCCATAGCCATCCATGCCGGGCAATGATATATCGCACAGTATAATGTCGGGCGCAGATGTCTGGGCAAGCTCGATTCCTTGAAGGGCAGTGGCAGCTTTCAAAACCTTGAAATCGAAAAGCTCTAAAGAATCGGCGATAAACTCACGAAGATTATCCTCATCTTCAATAAGTAACACTGTTTTCATACGAATCTCCTTGAAAACTAACTTTCTTTTGTAAAGGACTTAGAGTAAAGATAATGCTTGCTCAATATCTGCGATCAGGTCTTCATTGTCTTCAATGCCGCATGAAAGTCGCAATAAACCGTCGGTTATGCCCAATCGGTCGCGTTTTTCTTTGGGGATGCTGCCATGTGTCATACTGACCGGATGACAGAGCAAGGATTCTACGCCACCAAGCGATTCTGCTAAAGTGAAGACTTTAATGGCTCGTGCAAATATTTGTGCTTGATGATATGAACCTACTTCGATGGAAATCATGCCACCAAACCCGGACATTTGTTTTGCAGCCAAGTCATGATGAGGATGCGAAGCCAAACCCGGATACCAGACGCTATGGACTTTCGGGTGCTGCTCACAAAGTCGAGCTATGGCTTGTGCATTGTGTTGATGTTTTTCCATACGCAATGCGAGTGTTTTGACAGAGCGAAGCAAAAGCCATGGCTCAAATGGACCGGGAACTGCACCCACAGCATTTTGAAGAAATCCTATCTGCTGCGCAATGTCCTCACGGTCGGTAATGACCACACCACTGACCAAGTCTGAGTGCCCGCCTAAATACTTTGTTGCGGAGTGGAGCACGATGTCGGCGCCTAATAATAATGGCTTTTGTAAATATGGTGTGGCAAAAGTATTGTCCACTACGAGTAATGCCTTGGATTCTTTGGCAATAGTTGCCATAGCCGCAATGTCGGTAATGCGCATCATCGGATTGGTGGGCGTTTCTGTGTATATCATGGCTGTTTCGGGGCGAATGGCTGATTTTACAGCTTCGATATCAGACATATCCACAGCAGAAAACATATAACCATAACGGCTGAGAACCTTATCGAAAAGACGAAAAGTACCGCCATACATATCTTCGGAGCATACGACATGAGCACCGCTGGAAAGCAAACGCATGACGGTGTCAATCGCTGCCATACCACTGCCGAATGCATAACCCCAACGAGCGCCTTCCAAAGCAGCTACATTTTTTTCCCAAGCAAAACGAGTGGGGTTTTGTGTGCGTGCATATTCAAAACCTTTGTGCTTGCCAATTTCTTCTTGTGCATATGTCGAAGTCTGAAAAATAGGAGTTGTTACTGATCCTGTGACGGATTCAGGTTCCTGTGCGATATGTATTGCTTTTGTCGCAAATCCTTTATACATAGTCATAAATAAATCGGAATAAACAAAAAAAACGGGCTGTTTTTTATATATCCACAATAAGTGAAATAAAATGGTCAATATTGCCCGTAGCTACTATATCATTCGCAATGGAATAATCAATTTGAAATTTGAAAGGTAAGGAATCAATAGGGGGAACAAGTGAAATACCGCCACCCCAGCGCGTAAAAGGGAATGCTTTTGTTTGACCGCCTTGTTCTCCTAAGACATTCATACCGCCACGGATACTGAATAATTGTATGGGGGCATACTCAGCACCGAGCACCACAATAGGTGTATGATCATATTGGGTGAGAACGGCATCAAGGGTGAGAGCTATATATGATTCGGAAGGTAATTCAATGGTCTCGGTTTCGCCGCGTACATTTTTGCGTACCGTGTATGTTTCTTTTTCCAAACTGAATTCTGTGGCTATACCGGCGCGCAGAGAATAGGGCAAACGCTCCGAAACACTTGTATTGTTCCATGTCATTGCCCCGAAAAGGTTTTGTGCGGCAATTCCGACAGTAAACAAGTCGGCAATATCAGCTTTTGCTCCCAAATCCATGGTAAACGCCGTTCCTTTACTGCCCGTACCGCGCAAAGTATTGATCAGATACTTACCGGTTGCACCAACGGCAAAATCACCTGTTCGCCATGTTCCGCCAATAGAAACCGCATATTGCTCACTGCTTAATTCACGAAGAGGGGTGCCGAGTACATTGCGCTCCAAAAAGCTGCCATTCCAATAATGAATAAGTCCTGCTCCAACGGCAAATTGCTCATTGATGCTTTGTCCGTACGCAAAAGCGGAATGCATACGACCGAATTCTTGCGGCGATGCCATTAAAGAAATTTGCGGGCGATTGGGCAAAAAAGCTAAGCCGGCAGGATTGTAAAAAATGGCGATTGGCTCATTGGCGATAGCGGTATAAGCTCCGGCTAAACCGACAGCCCGCGCCCCAACAGGCAATTGTAAATATGCCTCAGCCAAATTAGTGCTTGATTGTTGAGCAAAGGCGATTGAACAAAATCCCACACACCCGATACAAAAGTGTAAGATAAATCGGACATGTATGGACAATACTTTTCTCATCGTGATAACACTAATTTTTCGGTTAATTGAAAACGATCGCCCCGCACGACACATAAATACATACCTTTGGGCACTGACGATACATTAAATTCTCGCTTGAGTGTACCTGCAGAAGCTTCGCCCGAGTAAATGTCCAGTACTTTTTTACCAAGTAAATTGAACAGAGAAATGCGCAGATTGTCATTGTTCTCAACAAGTTCTACGTTAATCGTATAAACATCATTCTGAGCATACGTATTGACAATGCGGTTTGTGCGTATTGTATCTGCATGGGTACGACGTATGCTGGCACTATCGCCACTTTTTGTAGGAAACACTACAACTTTACGCGAAGACAATTCACTGTAGCCTTCTTTTTTGGCATAACCATAACGATTCGATTGCGCTTCCGAAGGAATCATTTGCGCAAGGACACATAAAATCACTATCGTTATATATCGAATCATTCTTTGCTGAAATTGTAACTGTTTTGTGACAAATTACGAAAAATAAACCGAAAAACCCTTGGTTCCACAATCCGACATACCAAAAATCATGCCTTATATTGCGGTGTGAAAACTTGATGAAAAGAGGTTTGTACGGCTTCTTTGATTGTATTGACAGTATATGCAGCATTATGTTTATTCTGTTTTTATGAAACCATAATGCCATATGCGTACAGCAGAATGTATGGTGAGTGTGTAATAGCCCGACGGGAGTAATCTCATATCCACAGTGATTGATTCCGGTGTGGTGTGTAGAATTACTTCACAATGATTGCCGAGTGAATTTGTAAGTGCTAAATTATCAATGTGTTGCTCTTGATGAACGGGGATGGTGATAAAGTCTTTGACAGGCGAGGGATATGGACGAAATCCTGATTTCTCCGATGAATGTACCGTTGCTATTGGTTGTTTTTCAAATTGTAGCGTAAAAATCCCTGCTGACCGCATGATAATTGAGTCTTGTCCCCATGACACTACATCGCCTCGTACATCCGTAATCACCACTTGTTCATCAGCATAACGAGGAATAAGATCAAGTAAACGATGGTGTAGTGTGCAGGGTTTGCTGACATAACCGACAAAACCATTTTCAATGCCACTGACAGCACATGTAATTCGTTCCGATGATGAGATAATATCATAGTCGGTAAAGGTATCTTTGAAAAGTGTACCATTGGTGAAGAACAGTGCAAAATTGTCATAATTTTCCCCATTCCAAATACCGCAGAGTGTGGCATCGCTGACAATATCAAAACCATGTTCTGAAGGTGTGATGGCACGAAAAGAACGCCTATTAGTATCGGATTGAATTGCAGCCACGATGTAGGTGTCCTCACCATACTCATATCCAAATGCAGAAGAACCATCGGAAAGTAATTCTATATATGGTATTGTCTTTAGCGGTGCATAACGCTCTTTAGGTACACTTAATGATGCAAAAGCTGATTGCATGGCAGGGACCGTGCGAATGCGTGCTACGGTATGAATACCTGTGACACCATACTGTTCCTCATGGACAGCACTGTCGGCGGATGATCCCTGTTCATCGGGTGTAATGATAAGAGTTTCCACTAAAGCAGAATCCCTTTCCCATTGTGCTATGGTTCCGTTTTTCGTGAATTGTATATCTGCTTTACCTGTTTTTTCTGTCCCTTCAAGTATGCCGTTGCCGTGAAGTTGGAAGGTGAATTTTTTTGGTGAAGGTGAAGAAACTTTATCAGAAGTGAGAAAAAAGCGATTATCAATAACAAAAAACGAACGCTCGATAGATGCATCATTATATGATGTTTGCACAGCAATATGCTCAATATGCGGTAAAGAAAAATTATTGGTAAAAAACGCATCTGCACTGCCGGGACTGAGCGGTTGACCTATGGGAGGACCTTGTTCATTAACAAGAATCATATTATGGTTCTGAGCATTACCCACTTCTTGTCGGCGGGAATATTGCACATATCCGGCATCAAGGAACATTGGTATGCCTTTATTCCACAGCAAAAAACTTGAAGCATCTGCTTGGGAATGTCCCGCACCGCTTGTTCGTGACTGACCTTGTTTGGCAAGTATATGAGTAAACCACGGCGGTGAAAAAGAGGTATCAGAACGAAAAACCGCGGAGCCTGCTTTGGGGAATATAATTTGACCTGACGGTAATTGCATAAGGGCTTCTGTAGCGGCACAAAGATAATTGGAACGCATATCCACCGTAGAAATAAGTTGATTGCTAAGCTCTTTCTCTGTAAATGGATAGATTAAATCAGGTTTGCCGAGTAATGCTGTTTCGGGAAAGCCCATATTCATATAGGTATCGCCGATAGCCGGAAAAGTACCGTCAGGTTGGAGAATGCCGTTTGCCCATTCTACGATTGCCCTATAACGTGAATCATACCAGGGATGGCGAATCGATAATGATCCATAACGAAAAACCGTATCGGGCGTGGTATGAGATAAAGCACGAAAAAAAGGGTAAATATTGAGCATTGCATAACGAAAATAATATGGTCCTTCGGCATAACCGGCGCTGCCATCATCATTGGATTGGCGGTTGGCAGCACGCCAGAAAATATCGTCAATTGCAGTGAGAGATGTCTGTAA
Source organism: Chloroflexota bacterium (assembly GCA_041917875.1). Taxonomy (GTDB): domain Bacteria; phylum Bacteroidota; class Ignavibacteria; order Kapaibacteriales; family UBA961; genus UBA2353. The sequence goes on from JAYRWZ010000254.1 coordinate 23,995, forward strand.
CCACAAAGCGGGGGACTCCACCGGTTTATTGGAGCTGTAATCCGAAAGAACGACTGATGCCAAGCCCAAAGCTCCGGCTGTCATTAAAGCATGATTATTTTTGACCGTACCAAAAAAGGATAACCCCAAAATGGATTTTGTGGCTTCCGTATAAAAATTGTCAGCAAATAATGCTAATGAGGAACGAATTGTTTTTTCTTCATCGGCGGATAATTGAGATATACCTGCCAGAAAATCATAAGCACAAAGCAGATCAATATATTCTTTGGAATGCCATTGCCAATCTTGATATGCATTGGGTGTGGTAATACTTATTGTAGGAATATCCGTCCGCATTTCTTGAAAAATACGTATAATTTTTTGGAGTAATTGCTGTTTTTCTTCTTGTGATAAAGGGCGAAGAGATGAACCGTCAGATGTGACACCTATATACAAGCAAAAAGCAGCATTTTTTGCAAGCGTTGCTCTTGCTCTTCTGTCTGTTGTTGATGTATTACCGGCAGGTACGGAACTTTGCGCTGAAGCATATATTCCCGCAAGCAAAGAAGAATATGTACTTTGTGAAAGAAAGGAAATCACTTTCAATGAATCGTCATGTTTCATCATAGCACGCGGATGGCTATTGTCCAAACTCATTGCGGAAATTTGTACACACTGAAATACTAAGGATAATAAAAAAAAGCGCATGAGGAATTTCATAGATATACCTTGTTTTGATAGACCCAAAGGCAAAATTAGCGAAACAAGACGGGTAAACAATATGGTTGTCCTTGTGATACTTACTTTTTTTCAGGATAAACTTACTTTTTTTGCAGATATCGTTTTTTTTTTTTTTACTTTTGATAGGATTTTTTTTTCTTAATCTATCTGGAGTTCTCTTATGAAACCATTTCGGTCATTATTGCTCACAATCGCGCTTTCAATGCTGTTACTTTCTGTTGAGGAAGTATATGCACAAAATGAATCGGGCACGCGACACTACCTTGCCCCTTATGAAACATCGCTAAGATCGCAGCGGCGATGGTTTGATTCTACTACAGATATGAATCAGCATAGATTTCCTATCATCCGCAGCGTGCCGCCACTTTCTACGGCTATGCCATTGAATGTTTTGTTGAGCTATATTTATACTGATAGTTTATTACGTTTTGCTCCCAAAAGGTCAATAAAAAAAAGAATTTCATCATGGACATCACTCAATGATACTTTACGATGGATGGCGTATGGTGATTATGTGATGAATGATTATAATCCCATCCTTTTTCGGCAATATCGTCAAGAAACTTCGAATTTGGAAGAGACAAATACCGGTCCTAATCGAATGAAAGGTATTGGTTCTACTGACACCTTACCGCCATACTCCGGAAAATATAAATCAACATATAATGATATTAATCCGCGTTTAGAACTTGCAATAGCAAATTTATTGCCCGACAAATCAGACTCGAAAGCAATGATGTCTCTCTTGGCATGTGATTATATCTTGAGGATTAAAGTGCTTTCCATTGACTCTATGTTAGATAAATTAAGTGCGGGAAGTTTCCCCGGATCAAATTATTATTATGTTACAGCAATGGTGTTTGATACAATAAAAGGAAAAGTATTGCCACCATATTCTTATAGTAATAATCTTGGAAAAAAAAGTGAAAATACACATCAAACAAGCAATGCAACCTTACTTAAATTTGGCTATATACCCCAGCATTATCATTCTCTTGGTGTGGTTGGCAATGAAGGAATACATCGTTATTCTACCGCAGATTCTGCATTCACAAAGAACGGAGATTCCTATATGTTTTCGATGAAACCTAATCAAGAAGCTATTGTCTTTCTCAGCTACTTCAATTACCTTTGTGATTCTCAAAATGATTATTATGATTTGTCACTTGACGCACTTGCATCACTTGGTGCATTGCCGATTATTGATGGTAATGTGCGTGATGTGAATAAAGTGTGGTCATCAAATCTTTTGTCACCATATTCAACATGGAAGAGTAATGTCAATGCATTTATTACGAAAATCCTTACACGTAATTATTGAAAGACAAAGATATGAAATTACAGAAAAGTTTTTATATACTGTTTTATATAGCAAGTATTGTTGTTTCGGTTAATACTACCGTTGCCTGTGATGCTATATGCAGAGCAAAAAAGTATGCTTATTTAGGTTGCGATCAACAGACGAATACAAAGAAAACTCTATGCACAGATAATCCCCGTGGAGAACCGAATTTCCGTCCTTATAAAAAATGTTTTCCAATGATGAATGTCACGATAGAACCATTTCCAGAGCCGGTACCTGGATGGTATTTAGATGCTAACGGTGATGGTAATGTTCAGATAAATGAGATTTCTTTTTTTGCTCCACATGCGGAATCTTTAGTGTATGGTGCCCGAGACAATTGGCCTGCACCATGTACCCCTGACAATCAAAATTGCGATGATTGTCCACTTAAGGTGATATATGCAAAGCGTCGTGAATTAATGCGAGGATTTGATGAATCTCTTGCAATCACATACCAACCACCTGTTGCAGCAAGTGGGCTACCGGCCTCATGTGTAGTAGATTGTTCCAACGCATATATCGCTTCAATACATTGGATAACTTCATGAATAAGAACGCTATCGGGGTTCCTAATACATTTTTTTATACAAATAGAAGCTACCCAGGTGATCTGGAATGGTACGATTTTCAATCTGTGATTTACCATGAAATGGGGCATTGGCTCGGTTTTGGTGACGGACAGGAACAATGCAATTCATCATATACAGGTGTCATGCAAACACCTTTGGATGTTAATACAAATCGTAATCTTAGTGATGATGATAGATGTATGTTCCAGAAACTATATTGCTGTGGTCCGAATGGTGCAACAAATGTCGATGAAGAAGAAACTGACAATACTGGTGTCGTTTTATCAAATGGGTTACACTTATCGCCCAATCCATTTAATACGAACATAATTATCAAAGGCATTCCTTCTGAGGAGTTTTCATCATATACACTTGATATTACGACAATTACAGGTCAAAATGTCTATCATGCCGTATATGAACAACATAATAATGATATAAATATTGATACCCGAACATTGCCGGTGGGTACTTATATGGTTATGGTAACAACTCACACTTTCCCACATCAATATTTTAAAGCCATCATTACCAAAATGCCGTAAGATCACGGTTTAAACGTAGATTATACATTTTGACATATCTCCAAGCCGCTTGTTATGAACTAATAAGCGGCTTTTTTTATGTTGTGGCACGGAAATAAATATAACATGAATATACTTGAAACATAGATTCCTTCTTTACATCGTTTTTAAATATCATATGATGTGTTAATTAATCTATATATAATGATTATCATCGTCTGATAATAACAATGATATACAGTCAAGACATTCTGCAGAAGAAGGGGAAAATAAAGCATGTCCGACGCTATGCAGAGGATGGCAAACAATATTGTCACGAGACCGTAAAAACATATCTATATGATGTTGTTTGATGAGCGAATCCGATTGGGTTGAATACAAAAGAACTGGAGGTATGCGTGTTTGCTTGAGTAAAGGAAATAAGTCAATCCGTTTAGATTGTTCCGCAATTTTTCTTGCTGTACTACAGGTCATATATTCAGAACGATATGCACAAATGTTTTCAGCCCACTGTTGGCTAAATTGAGGATAATACGCAGGATAATCACCAAGAATAATGCGTCCGGGATATTGAGAATACTTGATGAAGCCAAGAGAGTATGCAGCACCGACAGAATGTCCAAAAATATGAAAATACCTGAGTGATAAAGTTTCAACAACGGCTTTAATATCGGAAATATGATCATCAAATGTAAAACAATCTCCGTCGTATTCACTACCTTTTCTACCGCGTAATGTGATGAAAATACAACGTCTTTGCTCAAATAAAGGCGAGAAACTGTTAATGTATTCTTCGGCATAATTAATCATGCCAGGAATGATAATAAGAGGGGTAGTTCCATGATCTTTTCCGGAATCAAAATATCGAATGGATACATCTCTATGAGAAAGAGTATGCGGGTTCATAAAACATTTCAGGAGTTATGGTAGTATTATTCTGTATAAATTAAGATCTTTTCCATTGCTTTTAGTTCGGCGATTGGAAGTAAAATATATATGTCCGCCATCACGTGAAATACTCATAAAAAAATCATCATATTCCGAGTTAATATGTTTACCGAGATTTTCTGCTTCCTGCCAAGTTCCGTCCGAATTTCTTTTGCTTCTATAAATATCAAGACCGCCATAATTTGGTGAAAGACCTTTTGAAGCAAAATAGAGTGCATCATCGAAAAAGCTGTAGAAGGGTGTAAATTCTTTTTCTTGAGTGTTAATATTCGTCAATCGTTCATACTGTTGATATGATGTAGTTGTGGAATCATAGTGACTAAAGAAAATATCAAAATTGGTGATGTCATTTTTTATCTCATTGCTTGTTGGTGTATTGGAAGCAAAAAATATACTCCCATCTTTTGCATAAGCGGGCTGTGATTGCCAGTCTGCATTATTAACATTTTTTCCGAGATTATTAATGACCCATACTGTATCAAAAAACTCACACTTGTAAAGATCGCAATCACCAAAACCATCGGCTGTATTGCAACGTGTATAATAAAAAACTCCCACATTTTTTCCAAATGAAATAGCTCCCTCATTGAGAGGAGTATTCAGCATCTTCCACGGCACCGGTGCCTGAAATGTATCAGCCGCAAAGTTAGCACGCCATATATCATGGGAGTTTTTGCGAGGTAAAGGCATGCCGTTTTTATTGTAGCCTAAGGAAGTCAAGGTGCTGCCTTCACGATTCGAAACAAAGACGAAGATTTCTCCGGACGGTGTGAACACCGGGGCATATTCGTCATCGGTAGTATTGAGTTCCGAAACATACTCCACTTTAGCTCCGGAAAAATCAATGACCTGTTGTGCTTGAGTTGCCGATCTTGTAGAGAAGAAAACAAGGCAGATACATAAGAACAAAACAGACATAGAGTTATACCTCACAACAGAATGAATAAAGGCGAAATTAGTAAAACATGACGGGAAATAACAAAAAGAATAATCATACAAGGCGGTATTCTAACAAATAAGAAGTAATTTCGGATAAAATCACGCTATACAAGTCCGGCAAAACGGATTTTATTCTTATACTTATGACATTTCATCAAAGACAGACTAAGCTCGAAAAATTTGAAACACTTGTCAATACTGGTAAGGACTATCCCCAAGCAGAAATACTAATACACAAACCCTTAGATTTACTCTATGCTGCAGAGGATAATAGTGGTGGTGAAATCAAAGGTAAAGGAAAAATGCGAACATATTTTTTGGAGAGAGCATGACACCCAATGAACTACAAACAGCAGTCGAAGAACTCGAAGCACTTTCAAAAACAGGCAACGACTATGCACAAGCAGAAACGCAAGCACGGCTGCTTCTTGCAGAAGAGAGTATTGCCAATGAACCCGAACTCCACTGCAAGGTACTTCTTGCTTTGAGCAGTTCGCTTTGGCGGTACGGTTTGTCACAAGAGGCATTGCCTTTTGCAGAGCAGGCACTTTTTCTTGCACAAACAAATCAGTTTAAAGACCCTGAAGCATGGGCTTTAGGTACAATCGGGAGCATATATGGAACACTTTCGGATTATCAACGTGCATTGGAGTACTTTGGCAAGTCGCTTGCCGCCCACGAAGAACTTGGTAATAAAAGTAGAGCAGCAACAGCTATCAAAAATATCGGGGTTGTGTATGAACATCTCTCTAATTACCCATACGCATTGGAGTACTATGGTAAAGCGCTCGCCGCACACGAAGAACTCGGCGAGAAAAGTGCAACTGCAGAAATTATTGGAAATATCGGGAATGTATATCGGGATATCTCGGACTACTCACACGCATTGGAGTACTATACTAAAGCGCTTTCAGCACTCGAAGAACTCGGTGATAAAAGCAGCACATCTAGAGTTATCAGCAATATCGGAAGCGTATATAGTCATCTCTCTGACTACCCGCGAGCGTTGGAGTACCATGGGAAAGCCCTCACCATGTCTGAAGAACTTGGCGATAAACATGTTGTGGCTGTTTTAACTGGACAAATCGGAAGCGTATATAGTCATCTCTCCGAGTACACTCGGGCATTAGAGTGCCATGGGAAAGCCCTCGCCATATTCGAAGAAATCGGCTTGAAAAGGTACGTAGCAAATTGTTTGGGAAGTATAGCGGGCGTGTATTTCCACCTCGCAGATTATCAGAATGCCTTGGAGTACGTTACTAAAGCGCTCGCGTTCTATGAAGAAATCGGCAGCAAGAACGGCATTGCAACGAATCTTGGCAATATCGGGTTGGTGTATAGTACAGAAGAATTTGATGGATATGATTTTACAAAAGCAGAAGAGTATTTGCTGAAAGCATTTGCAATGAATGAGGAGATTGGAGCGAAAAAAGAACTCTATGGGAATCACAAGAATCTTTCCGACCTTTACAAAAGGCAGGAACGATGGGAAGAGTTTGCCATTCACCTTGAGAAATACCACAAACTAAAAGAACAAGTCAAAAGTGAAGAAGCCAAGAAGAAAGCCGAACAATTGGACTACGAACGCAAGACCGCCGAGCGCGAAAAGCAACTTGCCGTTGAGCGAGCTGAAGCAGCAACAGTAAAACGTATCTTGCATAATACACTTCCGCCTATCATCGCCGACCGCCTCATCAACAACGAAACCTTCATTGCCGACAGTTACCCGAATGTCTCTGTTCTCTTTATGGATTTGGTGAACTTCACACGCATTGCCGCTATTATTCCACCACGCCATCTTATCTATGTACTTAATACCATTTTCAGCAATGCCGATGCTGTGATGGAAAAACACGGCTTGGAGAAAATCAAAACCATTGGCGATGCCTACATGGCAGTTGCCGGCGCACCTGTTCATCAAGACGACCACGCACAACGTGCAGCACAAGCCGCCATAGATGTGATGGAAGCAATGAATAATTTATCTGTCATTATTCCCGAAGAACTTGGCGAAACAAGTTGGACAGAGCAGGTTGGCGAAATACAAGTACGCATAGGTCTTCACTGCGGCGAAGCCATTGGTGGTGTTATCGGCGACAAGAAATTCACCTTTGATTTATGGGGTGATGCCGTCAACACGGCAGCGCGTATGGAAGGTCACGGCGAGGCAGGAAGGATTCATGTTAGCGAGGCGTTTATGCGGGCTGCTACTGAACATAGTCGAAGTGAGGTCGTAAAGACAGGGCATGCCCTGTCTTTACACACAGCAACCTTCTCGTTTTCTTCCCGCGGCGAAATGGAAATAAAAGGCAAAGGCACGATGAGGACATATTTTTTGGAGAGAGTATGACAAATGAAGAGATTATCGAAAACCTCAATACTGCTGAAACAGCTATCAGCACAGGCAATTTCGACTTAGCTCATATTCTTGCTACACAGCTTCGGAATGAAAAATACGCAGAAAATCATCGCTGTGATATAGACCGCATCATAGGAATTGTAGCAATGAAACGTGGAGATTATCCGAGTGCCCTTGAGTATTTAAACGAAGCTTTAGCAGTATGTGAGCATTCGGGTGAACAACACGATGTTGCCGAGCTCACAGATATTATAGGCAGCATATACCGACAACTTGCCAATTACGCAAAAGCACTGGAGTATTATACAAAAGCTCTTTTGGTGTGCGAAGAACATAATATACCTGCCGGAGTTATTCGTTGTACGGGCAATATAGGTCTGGTTTATTTTCACCTTGCCGACTATTCTAAGGCATTAGAGTATTTAAGCCGTACCTATACCTCATACGAAAAATTAGGAATGAAACAGGGTGCTGCCACCGCATTAAGTAACATGGGTGCAGTATATGAAAACCTGCCGGATTATCCTAAAGCATTAGAGTGTTATGATACAGCACTCCGTATTAATGAAGAGCTTGGCTTGAAGCCAAACGTTGCCCTTATTACCGGTAATATGGGATTGATTTATTTCTCTGTTCAGGATTACCATCAAGCACGTGAGTATTTGGAACGCGCGCTTGCATTATATCAGGAGTTGGGTATGAAAAAGGAAGTAGCACGTATGATTCATAACCTTGGTGGCTACTATGCAAAGTTGCATAATCCGATGTATAATGTTCAAAAGGCAGAAGAATACTTATGGAAGGCAGTTACTATAAACGAAGAGTTGGGAACAAAAGAAGCCCTCTATATGAATTACCAAAATCTTGCTATGTTATATGAACAGGATGAACGTTGGCAACAGGCATTAGAACACTATAAAAAGTATTATGCATTAGAAAAGGAAGTGCATAATCAAGAAGTAAAAAGAAATGCCGAGTTGTATGATGCCGAGCGTAAAACTGTGGAAAAGGAAAAACAGTTAGCGTTAGCAAAAGAGCGAGAACATATTTTAAATAATATTCTTCCGGAAGATATTACAACTCGTCTCATTAATGGTGAGAACCCCATTGCTGACCACTTTGATTCTGTCTCAATTCTTTTTATGGATATTATTAAATTCACCGAACTTTCTGCGAAGATTTCCGCACGTCAGCTTGTGTATTTACTCAATCATATTTTTACTATAGCTGATGGAATAATGCGAGAGTTCGGTTTAGAAAAAATCAAAACCATTGGCGATGCCTATATGGCAGTTGCGGGTGCCCCTGTTGTTCAGGAAGATCACGCACAACGTGCAGCACTTGCCGCCCTAAAATTGCTCAACACAATGCAAAACCTTGTCGTTACTTTTCCGGCAGAATATAGCGATAGAAGCTGGATAGAATCTCTATCCGAAATACAGGTACGTATTGGTTTACATTGCGGTCCGGCTGCGGCAGGCGTTGTTGGCGAGAACAAATTTCTCTACGATTTATGGGGCGATGCGGTGAACACAGCAAGCAGAATGGAAAGCCACGGCGAAGCAGGAAAAATACATTGTTCGGAAGAATTTGTCAATCAATTGACAATGGATAATGGAAAATGGATAATGAAACAAGACGCAGAAAAAATATTATTATCAATTGACAATTATCAATTATCCATCATCCCCCGCGGTGAAATGGAAATAAAAGGCAAAGGAACAATGCGGACATATTGGTTGGAAAAGAATGTATGAGCCACGATTTGCGTGATTATACGATGGACAATATACAAGAAATATCTCAATAATCAGGGTAATCAATACATCACAAAAATCACAGCTCAGACAATAATTGCTGCAAACGACTTGCGGGATTATAGGATTGACAGGGGATAGCCGTTGGGGAAGTGGTCCTGACGGCTTCTGTGTTTTACATTCTTACGTATCAAGAAAAGCAATCATGAAAGTCTCAACAATCTCAATCGTAGTATAGATTTGTATGATTCTTAATGTTCTTTCTGATTTATAGGCATGAAGTATATCGCTTCGTTGAGGTTTTGATGTATTTTTGTTCCCGATATAAAACAAAAGCAATTAACCGGAGTTGTAAACGATAGTTTTTGCATTCTAAATAAGCGCAACTGTCGGTTCGATTGCAACAACAATAAAGTAATAAAACTATGGAAAGTCAAGAGTTAATAGAAAGAGTGGAAGAAATACAAAAACTCATTGAGCAAGAATATCAGTATAGGCAGGCAGAAGCTCTGGCTCTTGATATTGTTGAAAGTATTGATCCGGAAGACAAGTCTGAGATATTTGCTCGAGTATTGTTCCTTTTATCGCAATGTCTTTGGCGCAATGGATTACCCCAAAATGCCTTGACTTATGCAAAGCAATCTCTTGATATTGCTAGTAAACACCACTACCGTGATTTGCAGGCAAGAGCCACAGGGATAATGGGAACATTGTATAGCAATTTGTCAAACTTTCCAAAATCTTTAGAGTGTTATGAGATGTCTCTTCGTATAGATGAGGAAGTTGGAAACAAAGGTCGTATTGCATCAACGTATGGCAATATGGGAATTGTCTATAGTAATTTGTCAGACTTCGTACATGCTCAACTCTATTTTCAAAAATCACTTCTTCTACACCCAGAGATAAAAAATGAACAAGGTATTGCCGGAAATTTACTTAATATTGGTAATCTCTATATTCACCTGTCGGATTATAAAACAGCATTAGAGTATTTTCACAAAGCATTGGAAATTGCATTGAAAACCGGTAATAAAAGGGGAGAAGCCACTTGTGTCGGGTCTCTTGGTAATGTGTACGTGAAATTAGAAGATTATGATACTGCTCTGTCGTATTATCGAAAATCTTTAGTTATTGCGGAGGAAAATGATAATAAAAAAAGTATGGCAACAAGTCTTGGCAATATTGGAAGTGTGTATGTGCAGTTATCTTGCTACAAGGAAGCACTCGAGAATTTTTATAAAGCATTGCACTACTGTGAAATCAGCAATAATAGATACGGAGAATCATTGTGGAAAGGAAATATAGGCGCAATTTATTTGCGTGAGAATTTTGAAGGATACGATTGTAAAAAAGGTGAAAAATACTTACTTGAATCCATAGAATTTTTTCGCGAGCATGGGGTAAAGCTGCATGAATATGAAATGAGAAAATTTCTTGCCGATGTGTATGAGCGAGAGAAACGTTGGGAAGAATTTGTAGTTCAAATTAAACGATACCATGAACTAAAAGAACAAGTGTATTCTGAAGAGGTAAAAAAGATCATCCTCGGCAATGAATATACGCAAATTATAGCTGAAAAAGAAAAAGAATTAGCGATTGAGAAAACTCGGATTCAAGAACGTGAGCTTGTCATGAAAGAGTTGGAAAGGTTAAATACAAAACTTGTTGAAGCAGATCAAGCAAAAAATGATATTCTCGGCATTGTTGTCCATGATTTAAAAAACCCGCTTACGGTAATTCAGTTAAAGTCCGATGTGTTGCAAAGAAGAAATATATATTTGACGAAAGATCAACTTGTGTCAATCGGCGAAAGTATAGCCGTAGTAGTTCAACACATGAACAAGATGATATCGAATCTGCTTGACATAAATGCCTTGGAGTCCGGAAAAATGACTATGAAAATTGTATCAACCGATATTGCATTATTATTGCAGGAAGCAATTACTTCTCATAGTGATAATGCATCAATAAAAAATATCGCTGTTTTTACGGAAATTCCTGATGAAATACCATTTGTACTTGCTGATCCGGAGGGTGTGTACCAAGTTGTCGAAAATCTTTTGTCCAATGCAATTAAATTTTCACCACCTGAACTTACTGTAAAAGTTACATGTGAGGTTGAAGAACAATACATTTCACTTTCAGTAAAAGATTATGGTCCGGGTATAACATCGGAAGACAAGAAAAAGTTATTCGGCAAATTCCAGAAATTGTCGGCGCGTCCAACAGCCGGAGAATATTCCACAGGGTTGGGATTGTCTATTGCAAAAACAATAACCGAACAAATGGGGGGTACCCTGGAATGCGAAAGTGTTGTCGGAGAAGGTGCTAATTTTATTCTTCGCCTGAGACGATCGGAATTATAAGGTGTTGATTGAGCGTGTTTTATAGTTTTATACCTAAGCATATTTGTCACTGTGATGTGGAGTGCAATTCTCTCACAACATGAAGAAATTTTGCGATGTGAAGTATATGATGAATGTTCGGGAATTTCTGATGCAGAATGCGATTTGGTGTTCCAACCTTATGCTAAGTGATCTGCTTTGCCTACAGGAGGTGACAGTGGGACCGAGGGTGGTGAAAAATTTAGTCGAAGTATTACATGGAAAAATATGGTTTGAAAATCATGAAAAAGTGTAACCTTCTTTGTCGAATTACCGCCATAACATCTGTGGTGTAAAAGTAATGTCAATGGGAAAAGGTTTTTATTTGATCCGGTATTTATACCAAATTACGTATTTGTAAAGATATTCATGATTGATACCCTTCATTTGCAAGGATTTGAAATGCTGAATACTCTAAAGGTACAGAATTTCGACTAAAGTTTAGAACATATTGAAAAGTCAGTACATAGAATGAAATTACTAAAAAAACAGGTGTAATTTTCGGAGACAAGATGACAGCAGAAGAGATACAGACTAAATATCAAGAGGCAATGGCTTTAGCAATGTCTGAAAGTAAGGCGGACGCTTTGAACTCACTTGCATGGCAACTGCGATTATTGGGTCAGTATGATGACTCCATGTCTCTATGTGAAGAAGCAATGTTAATAGCTGAAGAATGTTCAAGTACATCTACTGCCGGTAAAATATTAAATACAATTGCCAATATTGCTGCTGATCGAGGAGATATTCCAAATGCTTTGCTGTATTATCAAAAAGCAATACTTAATCTTGAACATGGTAATGACAGTTATTGGTTGGGAGCTGTATTGGGGAATTGTGGAAATGTTTACAAAAATCTCCATGAATATGATCTTGCTCTTGAGTATTATCACAAAGCACTGCTACTTTATGAAAAAGAAGGTATAAAACATCATATACCCGTATGGTTGAGCAATATAGGGAATGTGTACCATAATTTAAGAGAATATAGTGTTGCTTTAGAATTTCATACGAAAGCACTTTCTATCAGGGAAGAGTTGGGGCAAAGAGCGGAAATGGGAACGGTGTTTTCTAATATCGGTAATGCGTATTTTGAAATAGGAGAATATGATAAAGCCATAGAGTATTATTCTCAATCCTTGGAAGTAGATTCGGATAATATGTTTACTATGGATATTGCAGTAGATTATGGCAATCTTGGTCGTGTATTTGCCAAACAAGACTATAATGGGTATGACCCCGATAAAGCAGAAGAGTATCTCATCAAAGCGGGGGGGATTTTTGAAACCCTCGGCAATAAACAATATCAGTTCATATTTCATAAAATGCTTGCTGATCTTTACAGAAATCAGCAACGTTGGGAGGAATCGGATA
>JAYRWZ010000255.1:0-1715 GCA_041917875.1 Chloroflexota bacterium
AAATTGATGAAAATGGCTCGGAAATTCAAACTATGAGTGTCAGCATTACAAATTTTCAATCCAATTCCGTCACCTTACAAAATTGCGAATTTGAAAATGTTTCTTTCTGGTTGCAATATGACTCTCAATACGGCGATAACACAGTCTATCCTTTAGGTACTTACACCAATGTCAAAGCACAAGATTATTTCAAAACACCAAGAACAGTTGCTGTGGACAAAGAAAAAGTAAATGCCGCTCTCAAATTTATTAAAGACAGACCTAAGTTCCGTATTTATCAACAATACGGTAAAGTCAAAAATTTTGCGGCAGATAATCAGCCACTCTTCAGAGACTTAACGACAAATGTGCAAGTGACTATCTTAGTCAAAGGCGATTTATAATTTCATCACTTTCACACATCATAAAAGCGGAGAATACTTTTTTGTTCTTCGCTTTTTTTTTATTGATATGAATAATAATAATGCTCTTACGCTTTTCCCTTTTTTAACACAAACCAATTTCTCGCTTCATACTATGGCGGCAGGCACGACCGTATTTCGTGAAGGTGAAGTATGCGGATTATTAGGTTTTATTGTCGAAGGCACTGTCAGGGTCTATAAACAAAATGAATCGGGAAGGGAAATTACACTCTATCGCATTTCCGCCGGAGAAAGCTGCATTTTATCAATTGCGTGCATTATGTCCTCGCCGCAGCATAAAGCTTCCGCCATCATTGAAGAAAACACTACTTTAGCTATTGTCCAAGCTCAAGATATTCGTCATTTACTTTCCCAATCCGCGCAAGCAAGAGATTTTATATTCGCCCTCTTAGCACATCGCTTAGCTGATGTCGTCACTCTCATTGATGAAATAGTATTCAGCAAAATGGACAAACGACTGGCTCAATTTTTACTCCACAACAAATCAAAGGACAATACCATTCATGCAACCCATGAACACATTGCCATAGAATTAGGAACGGCAAGAGAAGTCATAAGTCGTTTACTCAAAGATTTTGAGTCAAAAGGATACATTGCACTCAATCGAGGAATAATTACACTCATCAAAGACACACCATTGCTTATGTTCTGATAGACAAAAAAAAGGCGAAGAAAGATTCCCTCGCCCATGTACTCTGCTATTATTTCTCTGCTACCTTACAACTCGACAAACCAAATGGCACATAAGCCGGACACCACCCTATCGTCGCCGTCAATATTGGCACAATACCTATTGCACCCCACCATGAACCATACATAAAACCCGCGCCAATCACTGCAAGACCCGCAACCACTCGTAATGCACGGTCTATACTGCCAACATTCCGTTTCATAACTTTTTCTCCTATGAATAACGTTAAAGTAATAATGACATTACAAAAATACTTATTCGATCAAACGCAAAATGTGATTTTGTCACACAATGCTCCAAAATCACCTCATTACCCGACATTACTTTACTTTTCTCCGCACTTTAGCGCACTTTATCTTACTTTTGCATTATCAGTCAGGCACTTTTGCCTCTCGGCTTTATAAAACACACAATACAAAATAGAATGAATTTCTTTGCATATATCGGCTCAAAAGTACTAAATTTCCTCGCAGAATTCGGGCAACTCGGCACAGTACTCTTTAGTGTTTTTCGCTATATGCCCCGCATAGGCAAAGATCGCCGCTTGGTCATTGAACAAATGCGCATCGTCGGTGCCGAATCACTTCCATTAGTCATTCTTA
>JAYRWZ010000256.1:0-2859 GCA_041917875.1 Chloroflexota bacterium
AAAAACCATAATATTGTGAGCAACTAATTTTGTTTGATTGCTATGAGCTAAATCACCCGTAAAACGATCGGGATATTGCACCCGCACACGAAATATTTTTCCTTCGCCGGGGAGTAATTTTACCATCACGGAACGGTCTTGACCGATGACGGTATCTATTTTTTGATATAATGCAGGATTATTGCGATAGCTGTACACGCTGTCAAGATACGGATCATCGGCACAAAGTTCTGTCACACGCAAGAGTGCATAATGATTATCATTTGCTTTGAAATTAAAGGGCAGCGTCACCATACGTGCACCGCCTTGTTTATAGCGTTGTTGCTGCCAAAAAGAATTATTACCCGTTGTTAAAGAGTCAAATTCAGCCGTGGAAAAAAATTGCAATGTGTCACCTGTTTGGCTATTACGGATAAGAGGATTGGTGCGCCTGTTAATAATACCGACATAAAATTCTTTTGTCATAGGAATATTTGCGGTGTCTTTATGGCGCAAAAGCGTAATATCCAAATATGTCGTATCCCACCCGTCGCGCAAATCACGCCGTGCGGTGGGTATCGTCATAAGACGTGAAGAATCAAAAGACATAAATCTATTAAACAAAGTCATATCGTTATTTCTTATTACGGTAAATGATTTTATTTGTTTTGAGTACCAACCCATTAATTCAAGATTCATCAGGGTATCTTGAACTCTGTAAATTAAATCATGTGATTTACAGACTTCTAAACGCATAGACTTTCTTCCTACATAAAAACGGTGAGGACTCACTCCAGCTTTGGATGAAAAGTCATTTAAATTAATGTATTGATCTAATTTATTGACATCATTGTGAACAACAAAATCACCACCTACAGCATAATCATTATGTAAATAAGCATCCCCATTTTGTTCATTGTTAAGATATGACATGGAAAGACCTCTGTTAATTCCTGTGCATCCTATATGTGCAGGTGATTCTTGGTAATTTGACAATGTATCGGTGAGGGATGTATCACGTAATTCTTCAGCGTGAAAGCGGTCATACATTATACCTTTTGCTCCGAGGCATAATGCACTCCAAGTGGCATAACGTATTTGTTCACCAGTCTGGGGATTATTATAATTGTAACAAATATTTCTTGTCTCTTTATTATTTCTATTATAAGTGCCAATATACTCTTGTAATGTCCATATTTCGGCGAGCCAATAATCCTTAAATAATATATCTGTATTGATTGATCTGATATTGGTATTAATTTCAATTTGACTTGTTTTACCGGGTATTTTCATAAATGCTTTATATCGTTGTTGGAACGTTGAATCAGACCATTTTGGACTTGTACATCCATTATGAGATAAGCCATCGGGCGTCGCATAAAAATGCCCACATGGATAACTGGAAACAAATGATACAATATCATTACCGGAGCCATCGGCAAATGCGGGAGAAAGCAGCGTATATTCAGCATTTTTTTGAGACATATATCCATACTTTGACATATAGCTGAACTTGAAATAATCAGCACGCGAAGTCTGGTGAAAACCAATAGAGCCAATCCATGAATTAGCCGGTTGAACAAGGTGACGATACCGATTACCAAAAGGTCCTTCACAATGTAATGTATTGTTCACTAATTTATTGAAGTAACGCATGTAACGCCAGCCGATGGGTGTTACTTCATCTGAAGAGTACATACGCCATAAACGTACATTCGGTATGCTGTCTTGTATTGCTTTTACATGTTCGATTATCCCGAATGTAATCAGTGCTGCCATAGCTGTATCTAATTGCCCACGAAATAATGTTCTTGCTTTGGGTGATTCCATGCGTAGCCAATTGATTTTAATATTGCAGGTAGGAAAATATTCCACTCGTATATCAAAACTGTCTATCTCATTAATACCTCTGCGACGAAAAGGAGGATTGGGAGTCGTAGAATCATCAGAAGTAGATTTTACTTTGAAAAAAGCAGAGAGCGTGACATCACAGGTATCGCTGAATTTTGGTAACATGGAGCGACGAATAATAATGACACTATCGCTATTTGCAATAACTAATTTACTGTCCATCCAACGACCACGCGGATAGTACTCAACTTGGGCTGTATTACCTATGCTATCAAGGAGTAAACTGTCGAATTTTATGAAAGAATTTACTATATACGAGGTATCTTTATCTTTGAAAATATATTTTATTGGTATTCTTATTTTCAATACAATAGGGTCTGTGGTGTCGCTTTGAAAGAGTGTATCTGCACGGCGCAGATTAATAGCAAAATACCATTGATTGCTTTTATTTATATAATGAATATTACCTCCATCAGCAAAGTCTTTGTATCCTTCAATATTGGATAAAACGGTTTGCCCATTGGTGTCCATACCCGCTACAGATAATGCATAGTGTTCACCAATAATAGTACCACCATATTTAAGACGAAAACCATAACAAGCACCCGTTGTATCAGACTCTTCGGCAACCCATTGTTCGAGTGAATCGTTCAGAGGAGATTCCGGATCCCATTGCATCGAGGGTGAATAACCAATCATATCTAAACGATCATTATTGTAGGAAATATATTGATAGGGATTATTGACCCTTCTTAGTGCCTGTTGTAAATAATACGAAGGAGCACTATTGTTAAATTTTTCATTATAAGCATTCATATGTAATCGTGCATTCAGTGCACGCATGCCAACACCCCATTGATGACCCAACATGAATTGTTTCGGATGTATTGCCCACAAAGTTGTATCATCAAAATGTATATTAATTGTATCAGACATTGTTGCTCCATTAGCAGGGTCTATCCATTGACCAATAATACCATTGAGATGCGATGCAGGTAATGGATCAAAAGGAAATTGAGCTTGTGCATT
>JAYRWZ010000257.1:0-14139 GCA_041917875.1 Chloroflexota bacterium
AAAGCAAGGTATTTCCGAATCCCGCTTCGCGTCATTTTACTGTGCAAGCGCAAGCATTCACGCAACTCTCTGTCTATGATGTTCTGGGCACTCTGATAGAAAAATCCATTATTGATGGCACGGGGCAATGGAAAAATAATTCTGCACTCTATCTGAATGGACATTATACTATTCAATTGCGTCACAGCGATGGCACAACGGACAATCTGTCGGTGACAATATTTCAATAATCGGCTTTTGGCTTGATTTTTTTATCCTTGGTAATGACTACGGTAATTCTGTAGTTTTTTACTCAGTATTGTGCATCTCGAAGAAAAAAACGACTTTATATGTGGAATCTATCTGACAATATGAAAAACGTATCACAGTATCATACTGTGCTTTGCGGTATTTCTGCGGTGGCAACATCGTTCACTCTTGTCATGCCCAATCCTGTATTTGATGATTTTCCCCTACAAGGTCGCATAGAATAATACTACAGATCATAGTTTTTATACCTCGAAGCGACCGACTCATACTCGGTCGCTTTTTTTTTGTTCAAGGAGTTTCCCATGAGAACGGCAGCAGTCAATATTCGGCTTCTAATGATTCTTCAGATCCTGAAGTCATTTTTAGTAATGATACCTATCTTGGTATTATTCTTCCAAGCCAAAGGTTTATCTATGACGGATATTATGCTTATTCAAGCGATATTTTCCGCCGTCATGGTCATTGCAGAAGTTCCGTCAGGATATTTTTCCGATGTACTCGGTCGCCGCCGCACTATGATAATCGGCACTTTCTGCTCCACTCTGGGGTTCGGTATCTATGGCTTTGCACAAAACATCACCCATTTTATTATTGCAGAAATAATATTGGGTATAGGAATAAGTTTTATATCGGGAACAGATTCAGCGCTGTTATTTGACTCTTTAGCAGAAACGCATCAAGAAGCACAGTCACTGCAAAAAGAAGGACAGCAGGCATCTATGGGGAATTTTTCCGAAAGTTTTGCCTCAATAATGGGAGGACTTTTAGCTATGATTTCTCTCGACTTGCCATTATTTGTCCAGATGTTTGTTACGGCATTGTCCGTACCTGTTGCATGGATGCTTGTTGAACCCAAACGACATATTGCAGGAAGAACACACACAACAATACATGGGATTTTGGCGATTGTCCGTGAAACATTTTTCCATAAGCAATTGCGGTCATTATTACTATTATCGGCGATAATTTCTGCGGGCACATTAACAATGGTGTGGTTTGTTCAGCCGGTAATGCAACAAGCCGGTGTTCCATTATGGCTTTTCGGATTCTCATGGGCGATTCTCAATGCAACAGCAGGTTTTGCATCGTTCCATGCACATAGAATAGAAAAATATTGGGGTGAAAAAACTTTTATGTATTTATCACTTCTCTTATTTTTTTCCTATATGATAACGGGAACAATAGCTATATGGTCAATACCGTTTATTCTCATATTTTCATGTATTCGCGGCATAGGGAATCCGATTGCCACCACATATATCAACAGATATATTACTTCCGATAAAAGAGCCACCATATTAAGCGTGCGTATGCTCATTATGAGAATGATTTTTGTCATTACCGGACCGCTTATGGGTTATATTGCGGATGTTTACTCCTTACAAAATGCTTTGTATGGCTGTAGTATATTTTTTGGCATAAGTTGTTTCATGGGAGTTGTTATCAGACAGCGAGCTTTAAGAAATAATACCCCGAATTAAGGGATTTTGCCGTTTTCAGAATCTCAAATCCTTACAAGTCGGGTAAATCTATCAAAAAATTTTCACCATTCCGTTAATCATGATATAATTTTTTAAAACTGCAAAACATAAAATTTTGTACTGTATTAAATGGCGTAGTGTGATCTACGGTAATACAATGTAGTTTTTCAAAACGGTTGCGTAATTTTTCTGTCATTGAACTTTCCGAATATTGTGTAATTTCAATACCACTGCATTTTTTCGGACCTTGATCGGAAAATGCCCCTATAACCATAAACCCTTGATCAGAAAGGCATTGTTGCGCTATGGAAAGATAGGCAGCAATATCAGTGTCAGTATTAAGGAAATGAAATGCAGCACGGTCATGCCAAAAATCATAGTGTTGTTTTGGTTCAAATTGAGTAATATCTGTGACAATCCATTGCACTTTTTTTGCATTGTCGCCCAGTCTTCTTTGCGCTCTTTCAATTGCCGCTTTGGAAATATCAAGGACGGTAATATCATGATATCCCTTATCAAGCAAATAATCAACCAAAAAGCTATCGCCGCCACCGATATCAATAATGCGGGCATCAAGAGCCATAGAAAAATACTCAAGAAAATAGAGCGATGTTTCCGGTGTCGGTTGATACCAGCTCACTTCATCCGGTTGTTTTGTGCTATATATATTTTCCCAATGATTTTTGCGGTCAAAATTGTCCATACTAATGTGATGTGATTATAAAAATTTAGACTAATGTATGTAATTGTTGAATAAAATCTGTAACATTTTTGCTGTTTACCATTGACGAGGAAAGAGAATATTGCAAGTGGGCAATTGCTTCGGTATAATGTCCTTCGATAGCAGACACAGACCCCAAAAGATAATGGCGCAGCCCCTCAATTTCACTATAAGCCGATGAATTTTGTATATAATGTTTTGCGGTCGCATAATCCGACAGCGCAATTGCAATTTGTGCAAGCCGGATTCGTATCATATCTTGTTGTTCTTCCGACAATTGTCTGCTTTGATGGACTTTCATAAAGTATTCACGCGCTTTGGTATAGCTATGAAGAGCAAAAGCCGTATTTCCTGCATGATACAATAAGAAAGGATCATCGGGTTTTTCCGCTAATTGCGCATCAATAATTCGACTATTTCTTTCATATTTTTGTTGATTATGTTCTTGATAGCCGGTATGAATAATTGTCAATGGCAATGACATAACTCTAAAACCCGATTTTTCAATACTCGGCGTAATTTGTTCATGAATAGAACCTTCATAATAAAACTTACGATTATTTCTGAACAATCGCGTATAAGAATGAAGATGTCGGCTTTCGCCCGATTCCAATACATTACACAGTTGTATGCGAACCCCTCCAATATTGTGTGTATCATGGATGGTTGCAATGGATTCCATCCATTGTTCGGGATTTTCAATATATTCGTCAGCATCAAGTTGCAATATCCAATCAGTACGCATTGGAGCAAGAGCATAATTTCGGGAAAAAGAAAAGTCATCTCGCCATGTAAGAAAATGTAATTCTGCACCATAGCGCAATACTTTGTGTGGAGTGGTATCTTTTGAGCCTGTGTCCACCACAACAATTTGTGAAGCAAATGTACATGATTGCAAAGCACGTTCAATTGTATGCTCCGCATCACGCACAATCATAGAAACACCTACGGTCATACTATTATCCCTTTGATATTTCCCAAAGGACAGCTCATTTTACTCCTCCCGATATATGGATTTCAAAGTAACAATATGGTCATCAATGCTATATATAATCCGCCAATATCGCACCGCCAACATATATACATTATTGTCAATATGTTTAATTCTTCTATACGGATGCGGATAAGGGTCATTGCCAATTATATCATAAATTGTCATGCGTAACAATGCATCATCACCCGATAATACTGTATCCAATATTAATTTCACTTGTTCATTTTCGATGATAGTAAACCCAACCGTATCGGCTAATTCATCTACCCAACCTGCACGCGATGAAGGGAAAGAATCCATGTATGGAATATAGGGTTTAATATCAAGCAATGGTGTGCCGTCAAGAATATCTGCGTCGGCAATAATAATATTTCTACCGCTAATCTCAAGCAGTCGAACACATGAAATACCGATATTATTGGGACGATACGGCGCACGTGTGGCAAAAACCCCTCTTTTTGTTCTGCCGCGCGGCACAAGTACTTTGGGTTTCCAATGAGTGTTTTTATGAAAGACATAGAGAAGCCACAGACGTTCAAATCCTTGAATATCATCCAAAGCTTGCTCATAATTACAATGGGGTAATAATTCAATCACCGAGGTAATATGTTGATGCCCGACATCGGGCTGACGAGGAGCTTCATATTTTTTTTCACGAAGGGTTTGAATATAACCAATGGGAGAAAATGTATAGTCCGGCATACCGTTATTTTCCTTCATGAATTAACCAAAGAACTAACTGAAAATCAGGAATGTCATATTCACGATTTTTATGAGTAGAGATCCGATGCAGGTACTAAAAAGAAATTATCATGGTTATTGAGAATACCTTTTTTTATATATGCAATCACACGAAAATGTTGTTTATATGCCTGATCAATATATTCAATGTTGTGGGCGGGAGCAATAATAAAGTCCTTATCTTCTTTTTTGTGCGACATATAGTCCGGCAAAGCAGACAGATTCACTCTATTTTGCAAAAACCCGCGTTTGTGTAATGGCAAACAAATTGTAAAACATGTTCCCAATGGAGCAAGATTCGGGTAAAATGCTTCTGCTATCCAACCTACTTTATTGATGAGAATATGCGCCGAAGGAAAATTTTCTAAATCCAATAAGCCGCGTTTTACTTTAGAGCCACGCTTCATTGCCAACAGACATGAATACTCAATCAGTGCTTGACCGATATTTAATCCGCTCAATACAGGATCAACCGCCAAGCGCAATGTATAAGAGGTTCTGTCTAAAGTGTCGTAACCAACCTCGAATAAGCAAGCAACAATACTGCCCTGTTGTGTTTGCACGACCAAACCGTGACCAAATGTGATAAATCTGTAAAGGTCATAGGTACTTATCTCTTCGGCTATATCCATTGGGTAGCGCGTTTTAATAAATGCGAACAAGTCTTCAATATCTGTTATTGTTGCTCGACGAAATACAAGTCCTTTTTCTTTAATAGCTTGCTCTATTATTCGTAAAGAAAATGTTATAAATTCTCCCAACGATAAATTGAGCACATATTCATCAGATTGATAACACAATTCACGCGGTTTCATATAATCATAATCCATTATTTCAGGATATGAGTGAATTGATGTTGTGTCATTATTATTATACATGCCGAGCGATGCCATAAAGTATAGAAATTTTATAAATCGTACATAATGCGGAACATAATATTTTGTTCTCTTTGCGGTGTGCGAGCAGAATAGAAACCACCATCGGCACTCCGCACGCCGGGGTCAAAATATTCAAGATTTGTGATATTATTGAGTATTAACTGGCCTGTGATACCGGGTACTAATTTTTCCACAGATATTGTACCATTGAGTAACAGTACCGGGCTGAATGCCCCAAAAGGATTGGCAGGCACGGAGGTGCCGACACCGGTGGGTCTCTCACCAATATAATTTGCACGAATATTCACGCGAAGAATATCCAAAAATAAAGCATCCGCACCCACATTAAAGGAAACGGAAGGTATATCACCCACGCGCACTTCACCTTGTTCTGTATTGTAAGGATCTGTATAAGAAAAATTACCGTACAATGAATAACGGGGGGTTAATTGTGCTGTTACTGATGCCTGAATACCTTGAATACGCAATGAGCCGACCCCGTCATTTTTTGTTGTCGGACTACCTGTTTTAGGGTCTATAACCGGTACTGTGCCCACAACATTGTCATACGAAGCACGATAATATGATGCTTCAGCAAAAATATCATCGGTTATTTTCCATCCGGCACTTATTTCGATATTACTGACATTTTCGCTTGGTAATTCCGGATTTGTTACTTTGCGCGCTGTATTCGTAGAATATCGCTGATAAATTGCCGGTTGTTTAAACGCCGTCGCATAAATACCTTTAAAGACAAAATCACCGGGCGTAAATACCACCGCAAGCCGTGGATTAAATGCTGATTGTGCAACACTACGTATGCGTGTTTGGTCATAACGCCCGCCAAGCACAATTTTTATATTGTCCGTTGCCCTATATGTTGATTGCAAATAAAGTCCTATGTCCTGCTGATCGAAACTGTCGCCGCCAAGACCGATAGATGATGTACCGCTGTCCACAGGCGGGGGCGCATACGAAATAAGATAATCGCCTTGAATTTGGGAGGAGCGCACTTCAAGACCACCGATAATGTCAAAGGAAGGTCCTAAGGTAAATAATGCTTTTAACTCATTACGTAATTGTCTTGAAAGAACATAATAATATTCGGTAATCCACACGGGTGCTCTGTCTGCCAATAATCGAGCAAAATTGCGACCGCCATTGGAATAGTTTAACAGATACACGGCTTTTGTATCTTCGTCTAATTCATGGGAACGGTATTGCGTTAAATTACTGATAAAAAGATTATCATTAATTTGTTTTTCATATTTCACATAAAATGCTGTTTGTAACGGTATCCATAAAGAACCGTTTTTTGAGCCGGCTTCATTATTGTCCGTATAAAATGTTGTGCCGCCTGTTTCGGATCGCCATGTTTGAAATGACAATGTAAAATCGGATATAGTCATTTTAGCACCGAGTAAATAGGTGTCGGTGATATTAGAGTAACGCACGGGATTCCCATTCACATTTTCTTGTAAAGCACCTTTGTCGAAATTACGCGCTTTATCTGCACCGGCTTGCGTTAATCGTACTGCTGTTGTATCGCCATTGCTATTACGTTCAATGGTATAAAGCGGATTATTATCCGTTAAATTATTTGTTCGGACATACGACGCAGCATTGGATGTTATACTCATTGCGGATTGATAATCGAAATTATCATAAAATGAGGGTGAATAATCATAATCGGGGAAACGTGATAAATCCATTTCATCGGAACGGAACACACGCCCTGTTAATGATAAAGCCATGCCGGATGTTTTACCCGAAAGGGTGACATCAGCATAGCGAGTATTCCATGAACCGTAATTTGCATGGGCTGAGACACCCAAAAAAGCATTATCACCTATATATTCATCAGGTTCTTTGGTGATAATATTGATAACACCCAAAAAAGCATTAGCTCCATACATCGTTGATGCCGGACCATACACTACTTCAATTCTTTTGACATTACTCAGTGGATATTGTCGCCCGAAATAGGCAATATTTGTCCATAAATCATTTTCTTCCACACCATCAACCAATACCATTGTTCGGTCAGTATTATTGGAACGATATCCTCGAGTATAAATATTGGAATATGTTGCTCCGAATGTACGTGAAATAGAAAATCCAGGTAAATCACTTAAAACAGCTTCCAAGTCAAGATAACCGCGGCGAAGAATTTGCTCGCGTGTGATCACCATAACCGTTGCGGGGGCAGCCAATAAATCCTCTGCCTTTTTAGAAACGGAGGTTACTAATACCCTTTTACTGTTTTGTTTAATCAATGTCACAAGTTCAATAAAACGAACGGGGTCAAATAAATCGGGTTCAAAATTAGGTTCGATTTTTAATAATTTCCCCACACTTGCCAAGGCAATATCATTACTGTCAAGAGCCAGAAAACTCATTGCAAGATATCGGTATGCCTGGACTTTTTGTTTATCAGTTAATCCATTATTTTCTATGCAGGGATCCAGAGTAGAAAATACTCGGTCAAACTGTCCGATTTCATAAAATTTTCGTGCATCGGCTAAGGCAACATCCCCACATTCTTGTGCTTGGGAAGTATGATGTATTATACCGCAGCACATAATAAGCGCAAGGAAATAATACCGTATATTTATTGACATATTTCCTCCTGACGAACATCATCACCCACATACTTTAACCATTCTTCATCACTCAATGATTTTCTTTGTGTGCGGCTGCAAATTTTGCGTGCCAGAACATCCGGACGCGAAGCCCAAAAGCGAACAGTTTTATCAGCGGAAGCCGAAATAATTTTATCACCGGATTTATCGAAAGACACGCCATAGACCCAATTATCATGTCCGTCAAAGACAACAGGTGATTGTGAAGGTTTGGAATAATCCCACAGGCGTATTGTACGGTCGAAACTTGCGGTAGCCATCATAGTACCTGTCGGAGAAAATGCCAAGCTATTCACACCGGAGGTATGCCCCACAAATTCGGAGTGACGCAATCCGTTTGCACCTTTCCAAAGCCGTATATTCCCGCTCGCATCTGCGGTGGCAAACATATCGCCCTGAGGTGTATATGCCACTGCTCTGACCGGCTTACCGGTGCTTTGCACTACAAATACTTTATCAACGGGACGATTGTAGGGTATAAGGCGAATAGAACCATCTTCGGAGCCGGTGACAAGAAATGCTCCTTCTTTATTCATATCAATCGCATTGATTTTTGAACCAAAAGAAAAAAGTGTTTGGGGCGATACAGGCGAAGAAATTGTCCATTTTTTCAATGACCCATCGGCACACCCGACAAGTAGAGATGATCCCTGTGTATCGAAAGTAACACAAGTAACAGAAGCCGTATTGCCTAATAATACAATGGGTTGTCTCGACAAGTCATTCATATCCCATATATTGACAACACCATTAAAAAAGCCGGCCGCCACATAACGCCCATCGGCACTGAAAGTGACCGAACGTGCATCGCTGTTTGCTGTTTCTCTGGGTTTCATACGCACACTTGGCATGGACGGCTTTTCGGGATTCCAAAAGCGTAATTCGCCATCATCACCAACTGTTGCACAGTATTGCCCTTTGGGTTGCATTGCCACCGCACGCACGGCATCGGTATGTCCACGCAAAATAGGTTTATCTTCTTTATCATCGGCAACGGCAAATAATGCCTTAAAGACATCAGGATCATAACCCGATCCTCCATTTTTTATAGTAAAATTATATGCTTGGTACGATAATAATGACGGTAAATCCTTATCGCCTTTTGTATTTTTTGCCAGCACCGATGCTTGAATTGCCATTGAACGTCCCACAGAAAGCAATCGTAGCTTGGTTGCTTTGTCGCGTTGTTCATCAGCTTCTTTTTTTTGTTTTACTGCTTCTTCTCTTTGTTTGTCCGCTTCCCTTTTTTGTTCTTCGGCTTTTTTCTTCTGCTCTTCGGCTATTTGTTTTTGCTCAACGGCAATACCGCGTTCATGTACGGCTTCGGCTTTACGTTTTTCTGCTTCTTTTTTTTGCACTTCCGCTATCTGTCTTTGCTCAATAGCATTCTTTTTTTCTTTTTCTGCTATTTCGCGTTGATTGCGTGCTATTTCTTGATGTTGTTCGGAAATTTTTGTTTGAGCAAGTGCTTCTTTTCTTTGTTTTTCTGCTTCTTTTTGTTGTGATTTAGCTTCTGACTCTTTCGTGAGAGCTTTTACGGCATTGCTGTCGGCATCAACTTTTAGGACTAATGCACCGATAGTGAGCAAAACGGAAACAACTGAGGCGGCACCGAGGAAAAATGCAAAACCGCGCGCTCTTTTCAATTCACGCTTTTGTTGTAATTCCTTGCGTGCAGTTTCGCGAATAAACTCTTTTTCACTTTGATCCAAAAACAGCATGGCTCTTTCATAGCCGCCATCATAACGCATTGCCCATGTGTGATTAATATCATTACGCATGCGCCAATCCAGAGCAATTTGCAATTCGGGATTGACAAGCAAACTGGTTCTGCCTTGCTGATACGATTGCGCAGTGGCAGACAAACCGATATAGAGTTGTGCAGAGCGCACCTCTTCGTCCACCCACGTTTTTAAGCGTCCCCACAAACGCATAAGACTTTCATGGGAAATATCAATGGTTGTGTCGGAGTCAAGTATAGTGGATGGCGGCGGCATAAGAAATGCACATCCATCCCGACGAAAACGATTAATCACCGCAACAACATCTTCTTGCTTTGCTCCGGCAAGTGCACATATTTCATACAAAGGCGTGGGGCGGCGAGTGCCGCGTTTATCATCACCCAGATTGGTTAATGCTTTGAATAACTTTTCGGCAATATGTCTGTCGGGTTCGTGAGTCAGTTCGCCATACACCTCTTCGGCATGACGTTGCAATGCCTCATGAATAGTTCCTATGGCTTCATAATGCTCCTCGGCTATGGGTTTGGAGTCAATGTCATTATCTCGCCAGAAATCCCATGTGCGCATCATGGCATGTTGCAAAATGGGCAAAACATCCGTATCATCGCCCGCTTCTGTAATAATACGATTCACCAGACGATTGTCTATGGCAGCACCGAAGGATTCCACCGGTTTGCGGACAGCCGCACGAAATTCGTCCATCGTCATGCGAGGCACAAGATAACTGCCCGTATTAAGAATTGCCGTTAAGTTCACATAGTCCGAACAGTCGCTCAAAAAGTCCGAGCGCATTGTGATAATCACAGCAGCATTGAACGATGTGGTCTTCGTAAAAAACAGCAATGCTTCAATAAAAAGTCGAGCATCGCTGTCGGCATGTTCATTGTCCGATTGGCGAAAACGGAATATCTCTTCAAATTGGTCAACAACAAGAAGAATATTTGCTCCCGAGCTGTGAACGGCTTCTGCGATGAAACCATAGTCCTGCTTGCGCAATGCTTCAACAATGCTGTGCTCTTGATGGAACGATGCCGGCAACACACTGCGCAAATTTTCTGCCATGCAAGCAGCTAAACGCCCGAGCGGATTATCTCCGGGTCTTAATAGAAATCTTTTCCACAAGGAGTTACCCGAAACATTACTCTGTTCGATAGTTGGAATAACACCGGCGCGCACAAGCGATGACTTACCGCTGCCCGAAGAGCCGATGACAGCCAGAAACCGATTGGATTGCAAACGCTCGGTGGCTTCGGCTACTTGTTTCTCCCGTCCGAAATATAAATGCTGTTCATCGGTTTCAAAACTTCTCAGACCGATAAACGGATTACGAATACGTGTTGTGTTCATACATTAACGAACGTTGGAACAAATGATGACAATTATAAAAATGTGTACCTTCGACCTTGGCTTCTTACCAAGATAACTGCAAATTTGCAATGGAATTGTCTAATAATCGCTACGACAATTTCACGACAACGGCTGCTCGCTTATTTTAGAGAGTTCAATGCCTCTTCGCGCGTGCCGACAATAATGAACAATGCTGAAAATCCTGACATATCAAAGACTTCTTTGATTATCGGCTTCATACCGCAAAGCACCATCTGACCGCCTGTTTTTTTCATTTTCTTTGCTGCAAGCAAGAAAACCCGCAAGCCCGCACTGCTCACATAATCAAGACCCGAAAAATCAACAGCAAGGCGCGCCGCGCCATTGTCTATTGTCGTGATTATGGCTTCTTCGGCTTCGGCAGCGGTATTGGTATCCACTCGACCCTCGATTGCCAATAGTAAAATATTCTCCATCATTGTAGAGGTAATTTTCATACGTTAATCCTTACTTACATGGTAAATTGAATGAAAAAATGCTGTTTTGGAATGCAAAATAGCTGTCTTGAAAAAAATAAAAGCAATTACTTTCAAAATTTATCTTCTTTCCTCCGAATTCGACTATGCTCAAATGTACAAAATTCAAGAAAAGTAACTTCCCTTTTGGCTTGTGCATCTTACCCCTTGTCAGCCGAATCAATGGAAAACAGACACTATGACCTCTGAAGAAAAACAACAAGAATTTATGGCTTTGCTCAATCCTGTCCAGCACAAGATTGAACGATACATTCTTTCAATGACACATAATCGCGATACGGCGAAAGACCTCTTGCACGATACTTTGTTACGTGCATATCAGAACTTCGATTCTTTACGCAATAAGGATGCCTTTCTGTCTTATCTCTTTACCATCGCAAGCAATCTGCACAAACGCTCATTCC
The DNA here is from genome assembly GCA_041917875.1 of Chloroflexota bacterium. Lineage (GTDB taxonomy): Bacteria > Bacteroidota > Ignavibacteria > Kapaibacteriales > UBA961 > UBA2353. The sequence goes on from JAYRWZ010000257.1 coordinate 11,715, forward strand.
GTCATAAAAAGTTCCGTGCCGACTATGACGAAGACTTTGCAATGGAAATACCCGACCGAGGCACTATGCCCGATACTGCCGCAGATATTGCCATTATGTATCGTGCCATGGAAACTTTGTCTGAACCTATACGCGAAGCCGTCCTCATGTTCGAAGTTGGAGGAATGTCGCTTCAAGAGATACAACAAATTCAGGGCAGTACTTTATCCAATATCAAACAACGTGTGGCACGCGGCAGACGACGGCTTGCCGAACTGCTCCGCGTTCATGAATAATTCTCCCCATTTCTGTCTAAGGAAAAATCTTTATGTCAAAGCCAACACTTTCTCAACTCTTGGAACAATCAAAAACCATGAATACCGATACTCCTCTTATGCCGGAATCCGATATACGCACCATGATGGCTCAAGCCGATGCCGGAACGGCACAGCCGCGATTGCGGCCATTGCCTTGGATACAACGTTTACCATTTTCCGGTAAACTTGCCGGCTTATCTGCTGCCGCTGCTCTTGGATTTATCATTCTCTATTCAGGATTGGATTTCGGCGATTCACCGATTGCGAGCACCGCACAATCCCCCTCCGCTGATAGCCGCAATGAAATTCTTGCCGATGAACCGATGACCTTCTCTTCACAAAATGAAACAATGAAGAATGCCGAAACACAAACATCCTCCGACATGACAGTATCGAAACAAATGCAACCCGAACAAATGGCTGCAAACACTGTAAGCAATACAGAAGAACAATGGGTGCAACAAACCTCAATGCCTGATAATGACATTGCTTTGCCGGGCATACTTTCTCTCAGTGCCGAACAGTTCAAAAAATTAGGTATTATACTCACCAAAGATAAATTGACATATAGAGAAAATGCAAGGCTTGATGTGCGAAAAGAGGCAAAAAAACGTGGTCTCGACGATGAAACTTTAGTTGAGCGGCTGGGCGGAGAAAATATTCTTTCTTTACGTCAAGTTACTGCTCGCACCAATGGTGTGGGCGATATACGAATAACAGACTCCAGCAATGCCGCTATTGCCCCTTTGATGATTACCGGCTATAGCAATAATAAACCGGTTTTTTCCTATTATTCACCCGATGACAAAGTATTTCATAATTCGGTCAGACGATTGAATGAAAAAGCAGATATTCTTATGCCCTCGGCAAATGGTTTAGTCCCTGTCATGGCAACTATAGAAAATCCTGATGATCCTTTTTTCAAAAAAACAACATTACTGTTATGGTTTGAACCAACGGAACAATTTCTTCATGCTTTACCTGAACACTATGCTGCACAATTACGCAAAGAATTACAAAGTCCGACAATAAAACCGAAAACCGGTGAACAATTTTACACAGCATCGCATTTAGAAGAAGATGGCGCAATTATACATTCGCGTGTCTATCCCAATCCGACACCCGATTATGAAGTACGCTTTTCCTTCACACTTTCTCAAGCACGTATATGCACATTTACTATCGTTGATATGTTTGGTACATTACTTGACACAGCTATGGATAATCAACAATTTTCCCAAGGTGACCATGGTATTACTCTTATGCTCTCAAGCATTGAAAAAAGCGGTATGTATATGATTATTATGCACACAGATAAAGGCGAGCGCATTGCCCAACGATTAATTGTTCAACGTTAATGAATTTTGGAGAATACTTATGAAAACTGCCTATAATTTTACTTCGATTTTTACCTGTATTGTCATCACATTTATCATGATGCAACCACAAAATTTGCTCGCACAAAATCAAAAGAATATATCAAAAGAGAAAAATTCACTGCCTTCGATAATGGTACAAAACAATGAGGGAAAACAGTATCCTTTACGCGTCTCGGCTTTGCATATTCAAAGTGATATTATTGGCAATATTGCCGTGACGACAATGGATATGACATTTTTTAATGAAACGGACAGAGTGCTTGAAGGGGAGCTGGTTTTCCCCGTAGCAGAAGGAAATACCGTTTCCCGCTTTGCGATGGAATTGGAAGGCACAATGCGCGAAGGTGTCGTCGTAGAAAAAGCAAAAGGGCGGCAGGTTTTTGAAAGTATTGTACGCAGAAGAATTGACCCGGCTTTATTGGAAATGAGTAAAGGCAATATCTTTCGCGCACGAGTCTATCCTATTTTACCCCAAAAGAATAAGCGTATTATTCTTGCTTATGAACAAGAATTACAACGAAATAATGAAGGACAACTTTTTATACTTCCCTTAGATTATCAACAGCCCATTGATTCTTTTTCTTTGGAAGTGCAGCTTCGTAACAGGTCATTAGCACCCGATTTACGCTATAATGCTTTCGACAATATACTATTTCAAAAAAAAGACAAGAATTTTTTTGCTGAATTTTCTGCTCAACGATTTACCGCTGATCGCCCTCTGACATTATTATTACCGGCGGGTATAGATTA
>JAYRWZ010000258.1:0-4759 GCA_041917875.1 Chloroflexota bacterium
GGCTTGGATATACTGCAAAAAAGGAAGCTCGAGTTCAATAGAATGTTCGGGTTTATGCGGCATATCATTCGGCGTGAGATAATGCGGATAATATTCCCGAATTTTTCTTACTATTGTTGTGTCGGTTTTTACAATTCCCATCGGGGTGCGAAAATCTTTTTCCGTAAGAATAAAAAGATCGCCCCACCAATAATGGGATGTAGCAAAAATAATATAGACATCCGCCTTACTTTGCTCTATTGCCTTAAATGCCGGAGGATAAGCACTTCCCCCCACACGATAATCAATGTGAGGAACAATAATACCGTCAGCACTATCGGAGTCAGCATCACATTCCGACATCAACGTATCCAGATATTGTCGTAATTCTTGCTCGGAAGCGGGGTAAGCACCACCGGCACACTTTGGCTCTCGCACTGTGGCTTTTGTAAATTCCTCTTCGATATTTCGCCTTTTTTGTTCGAAGCTGTCGCTTTCCAAATAACCATACTCATCGATGCTCGTAATAAAATTGCAAAGAAAATGGATGTTTTCTTCTGTGGCATTGTCCCCGAATATTTTGCCGGACAAACCTTGCACGGTCGTACAATTGTCGAACAATTGAATAAGCGAATATGCCTGAAGTGTCAGAAAAATGTCTTCGGAAGCATATCCGAAAGTGTCATGTGCGCATATTTGTTGCTCCCCATTATGGAATACCATCGAAAGTTGAATATCTCTTCGAAAAGCGGGCACGGGTGTTGTAGGCAAATATGTCATATAGTATTATTGGAGAGATGTAAGGGAATTATCGGTATTGTTTTTAATACGATATAATTGCCACCAAGGCGTGGATGGTGAGTTGTGATGTTCCAGATGATAGCCGAAGAAATAACAGGACAGTAAAGCCCACAGATGATTTTTTTTCAAAGTTCGCGCTTTATGTTTTCCCATTTCATGCGTGTGCGGTGCACGATGGGGACGATATGTGCCAAAATAAAATAATTGCAATGCACCCAATAATGAAGGTAATGCCCAAAAGAGCCACACCTGAATTTCATTGTATCGCACAAGGAATATATTGAACATACATGCCATAATGATGAGCTGGGAAACAGTAGTGTAACGAACCATGAATACAGCAAACCACACAAAAAAATTATTAGTGGGATAATAGTCGGGGTCCGCGTGCTCGGCAGGATGCAGATGATGTGCCCAATGATTTTTCTGCAAGCGACGAAAAGACATACCGGCAAATAAAAAACAGGCAATAGTACCCACGATACGATTAGCTCTATTGCTCCTCATGACCGTGCCGTGCATTGCATCATGTGCGGTAATAAATAATCCCGTGCTGAGATAACCTTGCAGGCCTATATGGCAATACATCATCGGAGACAAAACCCCGACGGCAGCATATTCCAAAATGTACCATAGATGCGCAAGCCAAGCACAAATCACCGTACTTGCAATCGCAATGCCATAGAATGACCGAAAAGTAGCGACCTGTTGGGCTTTAGGATAAGTGCTGAACATTCTCCCCTTCATAATCGCGCACAAGTGAACGGTAAGAATCTTGGATACGTTCCGGATGATGCGATGCCGTATTCAAATGAACCATAATGGTATTGGCTTTGACCAAGATGGTGCCATCGTCGGTTAAGCGTGCTATTTGTTCAAAGCACAATGAGCTGTTTTTCATCCATGAAATACGCGTAAACAACTCATATTCCTGATCAAACAAAGCCGCATAGATATAATCAATATCAATGTGGGCAACAACAAAGCGATGTTTCGACACAAAGGTTTGGAAATCCATAGGCAAACCGAGAGCACGGAAATATTCGATGCGTGCTGCTTCTAACCAATATAAATACACCGCATTATGGACAATACTTTGTCTGTCCACATCATAGCTGCGCACACGTGTTCTTAGCACATGGCGGTATCGAGAAAAATCTTCTTGCTGATGCAAAGCGCGTTCATGAAGCGGATGGGGTTGATGATGAACAGATGGTATTACCGACATAATTATTTTCTCCGTAGATTTGAATGTAAAATCAAGATGCAAAATTAAGGATTTAAGACAATAAGAATATGTATATAGTTTCCCTGCGTGCAAAGCACAGGTCTGACAAGTCTGCCAACTGTAGAGAAATCGCCGCAAATGTGCTTTGTGGGGCTATCACATCTATTGTACTTGCTCTTGTGCTTACACTCTTGAGTGTGATGTCGGTTTCGGCGCAACAAAGGCGTTCATTACCCATTGCTCGCACCGGCAAGGTAAGTGTGCAAGACACCGCCGCCATGCGATTTGCTGCAAGGCAATATTTTTTGCGGGGTATGCAATATCGTTTGCTGCGTGATTATGCTGCGGCAATTATCGAATTGCAACTTGCTCAGCGTTATGATTCTTCTGCGGTTATTGCTTATACTATAGCGCACAGCTATGCACAAATAGGCAAACGCGATATTGCACAAGAATATTTGGCAAACAGTTTACGTACAAATCCCGATTATATTCCGGCATTGGAATTAGAAGCCGAATTTGCCATAGATGATAATCGTTTGCTCGGTGCAATGACTATTTATGAACATATTGTGGCTTTACAACCAAAAGTGAAACAAAGTCGCTATATGCTTGCGCGATTATCCGAGTTTAGCAATGAAAATAAAGCCATCGAAATTTACCGAGCATTAATGGAAGAATTTGGCGATGATAAGCAATTATTAGAAAGAATGGCAGTCTTGCAGAAAATTACAGGCGATACCATCGGTTATGTACAATCCGCAGAAAAAATAACTGCAATGGGCGATATCAATCCGCAATTTATTCAAGAGTTTATTACTACATTATTAAACACAAAACAATACAGCAAAATTATTGAGTATATAAAACCATCGCGGGCATATCGCTGGGGTGAACAATTCCCCGGCATAGTTGCTGCAATTATTGAACATTTTTTATTGCTCGATTCAATCATAATTCAAAAAAATATACCCACTATTGATACTGTCTTAACAATAGTACAAAAACATCACTTTCTTCAATGGGAAATACCGTATTCAGCCGGGTTGCTGCGCTATAGATGCGGTGATACTTCCACCGCATTCACATTGTTTGAACAAAGTGAGCGACTAACCGATGACAGGGTGGGATTATTGTTGTTGCAAAGTCAATTTTTATCAAGCCATGACAATCCCAAAAAATCCCTACAACTTGCAATCAAAGGTATGGAATTATTTGATAAAGAATATCGTTTTCCCTTCCAGATTGCTTTGGTCTGGGAAATGATGTCGGCCATGGATTCTGCCGAAAAGTACTATTACAAAGCAATAAAGACAGACCCTACGCATAAGGAAGTATGGACACAATTAGGAATTTTTCACAGTCATAAACATAATCATACGGCTTCGGATTCCTGCTATAAACGCGGTTTGGTATTATCGCCCGATGATCCTCTGATTAATAATAATTTGGCATATTCCTATGCGGAGCGCGGCATACTGTTGGAACAAGCAAAAATAATGGCTCAAAAAGCAGTGTCGCAATCGCCGAAAAACCCTTCCTACCTTGATACCTATGCGTGGGTATTGTACAAGTCAGGCGAATATGATAAAGCTGTCAAACAATCCACACAAGCAATACGCTATTCGCCCGGCAGTGCCACATTATATGAACATTTGGCACAAGCCCATAAAGCCGCCGGTAATTATGAAGAAGCATTGTCGGCATATAAGAAAGCACTTGAGCTTGACCCGAAAAAACAGCATATACGTACAATAATTGAAGAATTAGAAAAATAAAAAATGGTATGATGCCCCGGGTGAATAATCAAAGCAAAGTTATATGGTGCTTCATGTTGAGAGTAAAATGTTTTAGTTACAGGAAGTTAAAAGAGGCATTCTATTATTAGGCATTACATATATTTGTTTGAAATTTTAGGATTTGTACGTGAGTAAAATCATGAATGGCTGTTCTTCTTGCCATTAAATAAATAGTTTCTTCTCTGGCTTTTCCCTCTTCAATCATTGCTCTGTTCCAATCCTTTTTCTTTAATGACTTCAAAAAAGTTATATATTTTTTTCGCTCAAAGCAGAATGCCGTTAACAAATCATTCAGTGGAAAGTCTGCGAACAAATTCAGTTTGTCAAAATCGCGTTCAGAGTGAATGGGATAAACATGCGGTTTATGTAGTAACAATGCCGCATAAGAAGTGGTATAATTGAGTCCCTCAAAGTTAAGTAAATGAATGAGTGTTTCTCTGAATGAACGTTTACCTTCAATTATGGGTATCAAAGAACTTTTGTCGTCATAGTTTTTTGCGACTGTTGTGATATAGTGGGGTGTATATTCGAGTGTCTCAAAAATGGTGTCAAGTGCAGATTCCGAAAAAGAAGTAGGGATTTCGTCCCTTTTCTTTCGCACTACTATGTCTAACTCTGTTTTGTAATGTGATTTCATTATTTATTACGATAATGTTATGTCTCAGTTTTTAATAGCTATGAATGGTATGGAAATCGTAGATTGATCTAAGCCGATTTTCGATGTAAAGCATTTCAATGTCAACTAAGGAGAAATATTTATAGAAGCAGAAAAGCTCCAAGGTTGCACGTCACCCGTCATATTGCCAAACGCCTGTGCTTGTTGCACAACTTGTTTCTGCAAAACTACAAAAGAGAAATGAGATAACAATACAATACAATCATTTATCGTCTAAATCTGTGTAATTCAATATGATAAAGTTTATTTTTCTTCTTCAAACGTGCATGTTATGCA
>JAYRWZ010000259.1:0-12684 GCA_041917875.1 Chloroflexota bacterium
ATCAGCCCAAGGAGGATATTATTATTGGACAACAACAGCAGGGCAAGTATGGCAAAAAGATACACTCGACTTAACATTATGGAAAAGTCCTCTTACGCGACCATTAACATATTTGCCGTCTGTATCCTATCTCGCTCCCGATAAAGGAATGATGGTTGGCGATGGTAATCTTATTGCTTTTACCAATAATTTTACTTCATGGAAGGTGCATAGATGGGCAGATATTACACAGTATAGTGCTAATTATACCGTCAGCCATATTTATTTTTATGATCAGAACCGATGTTCTCTTTTTATGAATGGTGGTCGTATTGCTTATTCTGAAGATGGCGGTGTAACGTTTATTTTACAATATCCCACCACCGATCAACCGGGCATTGCCTATGATTCAGATTGGGTGACTTTACATTCGCCCGCTGACGGTGAAATAGCTGCTTTTGGAACACAACGCTATGCACTCAATACTAATATGGTGGCAAGAACATTTGATGAAGGCAAAACATGGACACGCACAGATGAAATTTCCAACACACAAACTATTTTTCCTACACGGCAAAGGGGTTATGTCAATACAGGGAAAAAACCTTTACGCTTGGCACGCACGGACGATGGCGGTAAAACATGGACACCACTTAATAATTATCAAGGATGGAGTGTTGGTATATCGTCCTTTTCTCCCGATACATTATTAATAAGATCATGGCAAAGTCTCAAAGTACCCGTGTCAGATAAATATCCTAAAGGAACATGCATTGTAAATCTAATTTATAAATCCAATGACAGTGGAGAATCTTTTACACCAATTTTTTTTGACAGTTCTCAATTTTACCATTCATTTGTTATTGATCGTTTCTTCGATAGTGATACTCTTCTTGGTATTGGTCAGTTATTTGGTAAAAAAATTATTTCACCTAATAATGGAAAAACTTGGGAATGGCATGATTTTCCTGAAATATCATCGAAGGAAATTGTTTCAAAATTTTATTACCATAATCGTAATTTAGGATTTCTTCTTTTGAGTGGTGATTCTATACTTATGACAACCAATAGAGGTAAAACATGGACTTTATATCCTTTAGATAATATTTACGGATATAAGGGTGACCCCACCAGAGGTTATAGACACATTTTACGAGGACCCAATGATTCGACAATATTTTTTACCAATAAGAATCGTTATGTCCGATGTATTATTCCAAGAAATATACTCACTATTACAAGTGCCAAAGAAGATATAGAAGAAGGAAGTTTTAATCGCTATTTTTATATTGAAACGAAACCTTCGCCTGCTTTATCTGTGATGGAAATTATTCTTTATGGCTTGTATAGTGTTAAAAATCTACCTTTAACGGTGAAAGCATTTTCTATACTTGGCAATGAAGTTGCAGATTATTCACGCGAAGCAAATCAGGCAAACAATGGCTCGACAGCACGTTTTACTGTGGATGTCAGTCGTTTACCCATAGGTGTGTATATTCTACAATATTCCGCAGGAGGGTATCAAAAATCTTCCTTATTTGCTGTTTCTAAGTAATACAATTCAGTTTGGGTGAAAAAAGTGTAACTTCTATCCGTATATATGCAGCAAAAAGTGTATTTTAGCATCCATAAAAATGGACACGGTTCTTAGAGTGCCATTATACGGAACAATTACAAAAAGCATCAAGTTCTTATGGCTGGAAAAGAATGAAATTAGATGTATCATCAATGCCGACAGGTCTTTATACAGCACATCTTGAAGCGGGAAATCGTTCCGATTCCTTTTCTTTTGTTGTTGTACAGTAATGTCGTAGAAAAAATAGAATACAAAAACAAAAGGGCTTTTTCAAGCCCTTTTGTTTTACTGATTTAAACGTTGCAACTCCGATTCCCATCGTTCATAATTCCCGCCCATGGGTTTTAATATATCCACAGCTTTTTGATAATATTCTCTTGCTTTTTCGGTATTATTCGCGCGCGATTCAATCATACCGAGTCTGCCCCATGCTTGTCCTTGTGTTGGCAGGGACTGTGTTTTTTGTGCAAGGGTTAATGCTTTATGCAAATATTCACGCGCCATTGTACTATTGCCGCTTTCCACATAAAGAATACCTGCACGCATAGTAAGCTGCATCAACTCATTATCGGAAGCCGTAGCTGATTTTTCTTCAAGTTCTTTTTTTATTTTTTCTAATTCTGTTGCTATCGGTGAGACCGGATTTTGTATGGATGCCAGACCCGAGGAAGATTGAGTTTCATTATCTGAAATATTATCTTGTTTACCGACAGATTTTTGTTTTGACATTAGATTAATGTCTTGATTTTTTTCATCTGTAACTTGCGTGATTGTGATGGGTTGATTATTGTTTTCCACGCTTGGTGATTGTTGGGCAATATGAGTGTTTATTTTTTGTGGAGCATCGTACACGTGTTGATCATGAGCAGTAAATTGTATCCATGCCCAATACGAAGCAAGTCCTGCAATAATGACAATGGCACCTGTTCGTAAAGCATTCATTCCTCCGAACAATGAACGCGATAGTGTTCCGGCACTATTCAATGATTTTTGACGTGCCATTGATTGAATAATTGAATGTTCGACCGATTGGAGAAAATCACCTGATGCGGGAATTTCCGGTTCATGTTGCCGCAAGGAACGCAAGCCGTTTTCAATGCGCTCATAATCACCGATTATCTCGGTATGCCCATTTTGTACAGCCCAAGATTGCAGGGTTTCCATTTCCTGTTCGGTAATGGTGTTATCAAGCATTTTTGCTAAATATTCGTCCATTGGCTGTAATGTATTGTCTGAGATATTCATTGATGCATTTCCCGTAATAGAGGCGACAGAATAGTGTGTAATTGTTGTTTTGCTCTAAAAACTCTTACTTTGGCAAGTGATACGGAGATGGATAAAATCCCCGCAATTTCTTCGTACGAAAAGTCTTCAAAATACCGTAATTCCAGAACTTCTCTAAATTCCTGCGCCAAGGTTCTCATGGCTTTATGAAGAGCTTCACGCAAAAGTATATCTTCTCCGGTTTTATCTGAAGCATCGGCGAACACATCATTGAAGTCTTCCAATGGTATAAATGCTCTTGCCCTTTTTATATGTTCCGTATGTTTAAGCGAGGCATGGCGCGCTATGGTAAACATCCATGCCGCAAAACTGCCGCCATGAAATTGCTCTCTTTTATCATAGACGGCTGTTATCACCGATTGAAAGATGTCTTGCGCACCTTCTTTTGTGCCCGCAACACGATGGCAATACGCAAACAGTCGCTTATCGTAACGACGATACAAGACACGAAATGCCTGTTCATCATGCTCGGCTTTCACCATCGCGAATAGCTCTTCATCGTTTTTTGCCACATATTCAACCATAGTGTAATCTCGGATTGTCGGTAATAATCTTTGCCAGTATGTTTAGTTACAAATACAAATATGATATTGTGCATCCCATTGGTTTTTATTGCTGTCTCATACTATACTTGAAATAGTGCCGTTTCAGAGTTTTTAGTATTGCAAACCCTTACAAATCAAAAAATATATCTGGAATTACTCTAATCATGATATAAAAATAAAGACCATGTGAGTACTATTCACATGGTCTTTATGAATGAAAATGGAGCGAACAATGATGATTATTTGATAATCATAAATTGTTGTGACATTGTGTATGGACCGGCCGTCATACGGACAAAATATGTGCCGCGTTCTAATGTATTCGGCGGAACAATAATCGAATAATTACCGGCATCAAGCTTAGTTCCGCCATAGACTTTGACTACTTCACCAAGTATATTAACTATCTCATACATTACAGTTGTTGTAATGCCTAAAGAAGAGTTAATGGTGACTTCTCCGTTTATGCCCTCGGTTGGCGGATTAAGCTGCATCGGACCTTTTCCAACATCAATAAGACGTGCGGTTTCGAAGCAACTGGTGATGCCGAATTCCATTGGTGTTGTTGCTGTTGTTACGCATTTTGCTCTGTCCATCACATCTGCGACAAGTTTAACATCCCATTGCAAACTGTCGGCAAGCGTAAGCAAGTAATCAATATCCACTATACTGCCATTTGTTTGTATCGGCGTATTTGAACTCAACGGTAATGTCAATGAATTTGCTGTGACTGTTTGTTGTCCGACACTCCACCCTGTTCTTGGTGTGATGTTTTGTACCACCATCAAGCGTCTGTCATATTGCAAAGTAAGCGTAAGATTTTTCACATCTGCCGCTGCCCAATCCTGACTACCGGCAATGATAGAAACTTTATGTACTCTACCGGCTTCGGTTTTTACTGCATCACTACCTTCCACACGCACATCGTATGTGGTAGGTACTATTCTGGTTTCACCGGTAACTGTAGTGCGAATCGGTTCAGTACTGCCCACATAATATGCCAAAACATCCATTTTATACGGCGAAGGTGTAGTAAGATGCGGAGTGAATGTCACTTTAATATCAGTATCAGTATCGGCACCTGCAGCTAAAGTGCGGGGCAATTGCAATGCTGTTGTGTCAATTGTAAATGCATTAAGATCGCCGTCAAAGATAACTTTACGAAGAATCATAACATCGGTCGCAGAAGCATCATTTGAAATCACGACATTATCCTCAGGAGTATCACAAAGCATACGCAATCCGAAATCAATACCTTCGATAAGTGGTTTTGGCGCACCGGAAGCATCTCTCCAACCATAGCCGACAACATGAACGGTATCAGTAACACGGGGGTCTTGATTTCCCGGTTGAACGGCAGCAGCCGCATCGGAGATTATGTTTACCACAATGTAACGACGACCAATATTTGTTGGCGTAAATGTTACCGGTATCTGCACCGAACCTAATGGTGGAATAGTGATATTATCAAGTGTTGCATTAGCTGCCCAATCGAAGTCGAGTGTATTTCCTTCATCTGTTTTTTCTCGTAATGATTCAATGAAAAGATCGGAATTACCTGAACGATTGCGAATGGTAACAAAGCCGGGAGCAGCAGCCGTTTTAGAAACTTCTGTTGAATCAGGGAAAATATATCCCGTTGGTTTGATGACAGGCAATTTACCACCACCGGAAAGAGTACCTTCGACAGGAGCCGCGATTTGCTCTTTGAATGATGCAACAATTTGATTGGTATAGTTAATGGTATCTTTCGGAATAAACTGAACATATACCGTTAATTGATTCACTTTTTTCGCACGAAGAATATATGGTGTATTTGGCGAAATAGTGCCTTGATCTGTACCTGTAATGGTAAATGCTGTCACCGCAGGGTCTTTAAGAGCAAGACCTGTGAGTGTGACATCGTCTTCCCCATCATTGAATACATAGACCACTCCATCCGTGCGAATTGTTTCAATACGATAGATATCCCATGGGAAATCCGTGATTTGTGGTCCCGGTGTTTTACCGCGTCCGCGCCACAGAGATGAAGGAGAACAATCAGCGCCTTGTGAATCTGATTCTAAGGTGATATTGATACTGTCAGCGGTTTCTGTTGTCGGCTTAAAGCATACTGTTTTGGCAAAATATTCACCACCCGGCGGCACTTTGAACGGGAAAGTAATCGTTGTTGTAAATGGTAAACGAACACCGGTAATACCTGTGACTGTCAATGTGTCCGTGCCTTTATTGATAATACGCAACCCTACATTTGTACCCAAAGTTTTACATTTTTCGCTGTTCACGCTTATCACGCCCGCATCCCATAATGGCTCTACTTCAATACAAGGACGCACGCCACGACCTTTGACAGGGAATTGGAATTTGGCGCACTCTGTCATAACAAGCAAAGAATCTATGGCAAGCTCGGGATCTTGGTCATTTTTGCCTTCTTTTTCCGGCTTGAATTCAAGTGTAACGGTATGACTTGCACCGGAAGCAAGTGTGAGTTCCGGCGGAACCATTCCGGCTATAATCGTATATTCTTTCTTCATCAACAATGTAATTTCCTTGATTTTAACCGAATCTTTACCCTTGTTGATAATTTTGACATCCATTGTTTTTGTAGTGCCGAGCCGCACCTTGCCAAATTGAGCAATTGCAGGATCCATTCCTATTTTATCGGCGAAATAATAGACAGTATCAAAAGAAAAATTATCGGCTTGATCATTGACAATAATAATGGCATAAGCATCTTTTGTTTTATCAATCACACTGACTTTGAATTTTGCCCTGGTGACTTTCGGCTCACGAGTAAGTTCTTTCGGAGAAGTAAGTTCCAATTTATAATTAAAACTTTTTATCGTATCAAGTTCAATACCGATAATACCCGTGTCTTCTTGCAAAGAATCCTTTCCTTGAGCGGCAGGAGTTCCCACACGCGGATCTTTTACCAATTCGGTTGCCTCGAAAAGATAATCACCACATTCCACTGTTTTGGTCAATGGTGGTCTTACCGTATCAAGAACCGATGTATTGCGAAAAGCCATTGCAGCGGGCCAGCCATAAGAGTCAAAGTTACTAAAACCATAGATATAACCACCAAAGCGTGTATTAGACTCGATGGAATGATGTCCGGGTGTAGCAAATTGTAAATGTCCCCAATAATAATTTGAGCCGGGGATACGATTCAATAAAATTTGCGGATATTTTTTGTAAAGGGTATCGCCATCAAACACTATTGACCGTAATTTCTTTTGGGTTGGATCCACTTTCGGATCATCGCCTTCGGCAATAATACCAAACCAATTTTTATTGTAGGCAGCATTAGCCGGTGTCTGAAACACCGTTCCCTTCAGATATTGCTCCACCGGTGTAAGAACAATCATAAATGGGTCAAACTCATCACCATTATCCCAATTTGCGGAATATGAATATTGGCATATCATGATGGGGTTATTCGATTTCCACACCGACACACCACGGATACCTTCTATTTCACCTCTGCCAATCCAATAATTATAATCCTCCCAAAAATCACCAGCTTTAGATAATTTTATTGTTCTGCGACCAAGTACATTTCCTTCCTTTTTGTCCATATAGACCATTTCTACCGTTGTATTATCTTTTGAAGCAACGACACGGAAAAAATCCCCCTTATTGTCGCGGGCATATTCAACAGTATAAAATGTTTTACCCCATGCAGAAACAGGAGGTAGCATCTCTATAATATGGTCACGACCATTTTGAGCATTAAAAGGAAGAATCACACGCTGATGAAAAGAAATCAAACCTATCGGTTTATCGCCTGTGATGCTGCTACCGCTCATATCAAAACCGCCCGTGGATGTACCATCGCCCATAACGGTATAGGTATCGCCTTTATCAAGAATAACAGACCATGTGTCGCCTATTCTGCGTCCTTTTACTGTTCTAGCCAGAGAACGTCCTTTGCCTTTAAGAGTAATTGTCACCTTGGTTTGATCATCTTTAGCAATCACCGTAAAACCGGATTTCCACGGTCTTACCTCTAGAAAATCATAATAACTGTTATGGATATATTGTGTGCCCCATACATTGGTCGGAATGCCCAGATAACCGTCGGAGGACACTGACTTACCATTGAGAACATAAACGGATATTGGACGCGGCGCAGAAATACGAATACCATTTTTCATTTTATCTTCGCTATTCCAAATCTCCCAAGCCCAATTAGCTGTTTGTTTTAATGAAGAGAAAGTCACTACTTTGAAAGCCTTAAGTTTTTCTGTGCGTTTAAAGCCAAAGCCCGGTGCTTCAATCGTGACTTCCGTATCATAGGATGAAGTTACATAAAATTCGAGAGCATTAACCGGTTGCTGAGGATCATCATTTCCCGGCACTGCAAGCCAAAATTCATTGCCTTGTGCTGTATTGTTGAGCATTTCTTCCGGCAATGGCACTTTACCATTTTGCGCATCCGCGCTTACGGTAAGAGCAAAGCAAGCCAGCACCGCCATTAAACCGTAATAGAATTTGAGAAACACATGTTTCATTGTGTAGAACTCCATCTGTTGAATAAATATATTGTCTATTGAAAATTTTGCAATGAGTACAGAGCTGTGAACATTTCTGCCGGGCAGTCGTTCATTCCTCTTGATTGTTATAGTCGAACAAATTCTTGTGAGTGGCACAATACCGATACATCATCAAGAATCAGATTCATCAATGATGTACATCCTCATAATCACTTTGATCGCAGCATAGAATCTATTGTTTGTAATAACCGAGAAAATTATCTGTTGTCACAAAATTACTGTAAAATAGTATGCGAGACTATCCTGTACGGTCCGGATGTCATAATACAACCATACCATCCTTTGCTTATACTCCCCAAATCAATCGGGATTGTCGAATATTCTTCACTGAGAGACGGAGGAATATCTATGGTTTTGAGCATGATGCCGAGGGCGTCAAATATTTCAAAACGCACCCCCGTGGCTAAGCCGACAGAATAATGCAAAAACAGATTACCGCCCTGGGCTTCAATACTCATTGACATAGGAACTTTGCCGGTACTAATCGTGGGCGCACCAACAAAACATGCCGTTAATTCTATCTCGGTGTTTACGGTTTGTACATTGGCGCAATGGTCATCATGCAGCATTGTCACATCAAGGGACAATGGAACAAGTGATTCATCAGAAACAAGCAATCGTATGTCAAATTCGGCTAATGTGCCCTCAGAAGCCAACGGTAAAGCACCTTCAATATCAACATTAAGCGTTGTCAGACTATCGTGCATTACCGTCGCAGGAGCTGCACTCAGCTTCCACGATGGAGCAAGAAGAGTATTCACTCGAACCTGACCGGCATAGTATGCTTGCTTGGTTTTCCATGTTATGCTCATACGAATTTTGCGGCATTGTGCTTTATGTATATCGGCTGAACGGACAATAACAGGCACACGAATCACTTCTCCCGGCTCGATTCTTCGTTTGGATTGTACTTCAAAACTAACAGGAACTGTATGTCCTTTTCCGCGCATCACTATTGTTGTTGTCGAGTCTATATTATCCAGAATACGGAGTTTGGCAAAAGTGCCACCTACTTTTTGAGGTGAGTAACGAAGTCTGAATTGTTTGGGTTGATTTGGTAATATATATACTTTTTCATTCAGATTTTCATAGCCGAATTCCGACGCATCACCTTCTATCAACTCAAATCCATAGATGATAAGCGTATCAGTCCCACCCGGATTATTGATGGAAAAATACTCATACAGTTCTTGTTCGCATAATGTGGCTGCTCCAAAATCGAGTGTATCAATTGTTGTAATATTCGGCTTGCCGTCATCGTGCAATGCTTTACCATTACCCTCAAACCAGACGGTATCATAACGAGAACCGATAGGGGCGGGACCTTCGACACAATCACTTACTACAATAGCAAAATCGCGACGTTTGCCTATTTGTTGAGGAGTAAAAAACACAGAAAATGATTGTTCTGTATGTTTTTCATCAAGGGTAACTATTGTACCGTTCGGTATATCACTTACGGTAAAATCTGCCGATTCCGGAGCATGAATAGCAATAATTTTGGCATCGCCGTAGCTGTTTAAACGACGGATAGATAATGAGCCAATGTGTGGATGTTGAACTTTTATTACCGAGCTGTCAGGAAACACATAACCCATAGCTGCAATATCAGGCACATATCCTTTACCCGTAATGACAGACTCTATCGGCTCACCATTATCGAAAGAGCATCGCATGACAGTTTCATAAACATCTTCAGCTAATGGTGTAAAAGATATCGTAATGACAATGGGATTATCATTGGGTTGAAGAATAATGCCTTGATTGGGATCAAGCGAAGGCGATATGTTCACTATTGTAAAATGCTGCGCATCAAGAATATCTACTGCACGAAGAATAACCGCCGCAGTACCTTTATTGCGCACTTCTATTGTCTTTTGCACACTTGTTTTGATGCGTACGATGCCGCAGTCAACATCATTACTTATCGGTCCCGGCTTAATACCGCTGCCGCGCACCCAAGCAGAGTCACGGCATCCGCCATCGCTGTTCGAGCGGAGAATCACAACAGCACTGTCGGCACCCGACCGCTTAGGTTTGAAACAAAAACTATGGACTGTTTTATATTCATTGGGTGGTATTCGCAGCGGAAATACACCGGACGGAATGGCGGCACTTATATCAGATGATCCCAAAATATCTATGCCATACACCACAAGTGTATCACTACCCCTATTGGTAATTTTGCAACCGTTGCCTACTATGTCATTGCTGCAAAACTCTGTGCCGACAATGACTTTCCCGAATTGTATATCACTTAGTTCTGCGCAAGGTCTTACCGATTGAGCATGGAGCTGCACATTATACGTTGCACAAGAAAGGGCAATGCGCATATCATCGGTAAAGTTATCAGATATACCGACAGGAGCTTTACATACTATTGTCACGAGCAATGAATCATACGGTGGGATAATCCACTCTGTTTGGTTTGATTCCACAGAAAACACTATGCCTTGACGCAAACTCAGCGCATTTATCACAAGAGACGCGGGTCCCGTATTCGTGATGACAACAGTACGCCGTTGCTCTGTGCCCGAACGAACCCTGCCAAAATGTAATGATGGAGATGATATTCGTATATCGGGGCTGAAATAGCGCACTGTATCCGTCACGGCATTGCCCGCACGGTCAAGTATTGTCACAATACCCACCGCATCAAAAGCGGGATTGATAACTTCGAGTGAATAATCAAATACCCAAGCAATCGGATCATAGGGAATGGTAGGAGCTGTTCGGTATTTTATTCGATAATTATGCGACAAATAATCCACAAGTTCAATAGAATAAATACCTTGATCTTTTTGTACCATACGAGGGTCGCCTTGCTCATTGCGTAATTCCGTCACTTTACAATGATAGGTGCCGCATGAATCTTTTTTTGATATTACCGGCGGTAACGTATCAATACGATGCAACTGCTTCAAAGAAATGGCGGCGGGCATACCGTAAGAATTAAAATTACCGAAACCGTAAATATGACCTGTAAATGGTGTGGATCCGACAATCAAATGTGAACCCGGTGTCACTTTAATTTGTGCCCAATACATATCCGTACCCGGAATATTTCTTTGCAATAATTGCGGTTGAATTTGCCATAATGGCTGACCGTCAAGCTGAATGGATTTTAATTTACTGTGAGTAGTGTCATTTCTGTCACCCACAACAAGCATATTAAACCAATGCGTCTGGAAGGAAGCTAAAGTAGGCGTTTGGAACACACTTGCCGTAATATATTGCTCCACAGGCGAGACAATGGTCATAAAAGGATCATAATCATTGGTATTGTCCCAAAAAGTGGAATACGAATATTGCATAATCAGCACGGGTTTATTCGATTCCCACACGCTCACGCCTCTTATACTTTCTGCCTGACCTCTGCCCGCATAGCTGTTAAGTTCTTCATAGAACTCACCTTGCTGCAAGACGCGCTGTTGGCTTTCGCGCAATAATTTACCCGTATTTTTATCATAGTATTTAAGTGACCACCGTGTATCATTTTCTGCGGCAAGTATGCGAAAAAAATCACCTTTGCCTTCGCGCTGATATTCCAAAGCCAGATGATTTTTGCCCCAAGCATGCACGGGGGGCATCATTTCCACAAGATAGCTGCGGCCATTTTGATTATTCGATGGCAACATTGCCCTTTGATGATATGAAAGTACACCGATAGGTTTATTGGCTGAAATACTTGATCCCGTCAGATCGAATGTGCCCAAGGTTTGTCCATTCCCTTGCACAACATAGGTCTCACCTTTATTCAGTATAATTTTTTGCTGATTGGGGATGGTTCTGCCACCGATGGTTCTGCCCAAACCCGTTACATTTTTTCCGCGTAATCGAAGCGTTATTTCGGTGCCATTATCCGCGGCAATAACCACAAAACCACCGCCCCATTCTTTCACCAATGTTTGATCATAATGGTCATAATAGCCACAGTGCATATATTCCCTGCCCCATGCCTGTAATGGCAAAGCCGTGTAGCCATCGGCACTACGCTCTTTTGCACTCATCACATAAACCGACACAGGATGCTCTGCCGTAATATGGATGGCACCCGATTGAATTGTTTCGCTTTTTGTTAATTCCCAATTCCATAATGCCGAAGCATCGCGTGTGGTAAATGTTGTCACCGAGTAGGGCTGCACTTCTTTTGTCATGAGAAATCGCGAAGCGGCATGCTCTATCGTCACCGTCGTGCGCTGCGATGATGTCACATAAATTTCTAAAGCATTCACAAGAGGATTTGCATAATCATTGTGCGGAATGGCAATCCAAAACTCTCTGCCTTGGGAGGTAATATTGCGGCTTAGCTCGGCATTCCCTTCATTATCAATTTGGGCGGGCAATGAAACGACAACACAACACAAAAGAACGCAACAGCATAAAGCCATGCGAAACAAAAGGTTATATCTGTGCATATTGTAATACATACGCTCATTCGTCTCTAATTGTCCGTTTATATTCCATGATTGCATCTGCTCGCTGAATCAGTGCAACTGCAAAATAACAAAAAACTTAGTGCCATAGACCAAATAGAAGGTTATTCAGCAAGTGTAATGAGCCGAACAATCTGGGTTTTGTATCACTTTTTGCGCTTAAAGTTCGCATGTGCATTGCCAAGCATCATTGGACAACTTCGATGGCGGCTTGGCGATATCCTCATCCGACTACCTCTATGCTATGCTGCGATTCAGCACATGCCGAAAACATAATCGATAAAACCGATTCTCGATGATGTGACCGA
>JAYRWZ010000260.1:0-2794 GCA_041917875.1 Chloroflexota bacterium
CCGCAGGGGTTGGATGAAAACGATCCAAACCAAGATGCTAATGTAGCAAAACCAACAGAATTAGGACAACAACTTGATTATCAAGGTCGTTTTTTTATGTCCGATAGAAATGATAGTGACGGCAGTCTATATTGGTGTAATTGTATAGTAGTTACAGCAAACAGAACTCCGGAATCAGTCATTGCTAATGATAATTCGTTCAATAGTTTTTTGAACAAGAATAAGGTAACACCATCTGTAAATAATTGGAGTATCTCCGCGTCGCCTGAATCATCTGGATACCACGAAATAGTTAAGCAATGGCAGAACATTAATAGTAATGCTCCGAATACCGGTAATATAGCATTTTTACCTTTTTGGATGGCAAGCAATCTTTTATACTCCTCCCTTGACGCGCTGCAAGTTACTGCGTCAAATATTTTTCATAAATTGCACCTGACAGAACTACCTGCCCGACATCTTGATAACTCATACGCCAATGACAATCAAGTGCAAGATGCATTTTTTGGTGTTTACATAGAAGTGTTTACTTGGCGTGTAGGAAGGTATTTAAAAGCATTAAAACCCGTAGCGGCAGCTGCCGATGATGTGGCGGGAGGTGCACTCAATGCTGCTGATGATGTTGCGGGAGCGGTTGTTGAAGAGGTTGCCGCTAAGGGGGGAACAACAGGATTTAGATATATGACAGAAGCAGAGTTAGTGGCTATTCAAGAAACAGGATTGTTAAGAGGGGGTAATCCTGGAAAGACCTATTTTACTAAAGACTTATATAAGTCAGGTGTCCACGCTCAGCAAAGATTGTCTTTGCCAACAACACCAACACTACGAGTTGAATTTGAAATATTGAATAACCCTACAATGAGACTTAATGGGGCAAAAGTTTTACCAGATTTTGGTATGCCCGGAAAAGGTGCAGAATTTATGACAACTGACCCTGTAAAAGTTAGACTTATTAATTGGCAACCTTTAAGATAGATTTACAATGGATAATCATAAAAAAATATATACAATTACGATAGCTGAACCTTGGGATTTTGAAAGTCCTGATGGAAAAAACATTATTCGGGGAATAATATTGTCAATTATCAATAGTTATCTTTTAGTTTTTAAAGCTAACTATTTACTCAATTTTGGTGGTATAAGTGGAGATATTTTAATTTTATCACCACGATTTAAAGATGGAAATTTTGAAAATGTAGCGACTAAAGAAGTAGATGTAAATGGAGGTCTTTTTTTAATTGATTATAATGGTCAAATGGAAGAAGGTAATTTTAAAGACAATTGCAAGTTTGTTTTAATAGGAACTTTAGATAGTAAAAAGCAACACTATTAAGTACTGCCGCTAAGACGAGTACAACAGCATTACGAAAAGTTGGTTCTGTTTTAGAAAGCGTTGATGATGTTGCGGGAGGTGCACTCAATGCTGCCGATGATGTTGCGGGAGTTTCCAGTAATAATGGAGGTAGACTTGGAAATACTGAAACTAGAACTCAAATAGCTGAAATAGCAGCCGAGTTACAAAGTCGAGGTTATACAATTAAAGGAGGTGGTGGTATAGCACCAGAGGAATACTTGAAACCATTAGGCGGAGGTAGAAAAGGAGGTTCGTATTTAGATATAACCGCAACACATCCAGAGTATGGCACACTAAGAATAAATACAGTTGATATTTACAAGAGGAGCGGTTTACCTACACGTCGAGAATTGATTAATGCAGCACGAATTAGATCTCAAATTCCACAAGGTGAACATTTACTACTAATTCCAAAGAGAAAATAAAAATGAAAAGTAAACAAATATTTTTTTTTGCAACTGCGACAGATATTGAACCAATTATTAAGTCAATCGAAACATCTTTTTCTATTAAATATTATGAAATTGGATTGTTTGATTCTAAAATTAATGGTTTATATAATTCTGTTTTTGAAATTCCTAATTTGGGTTTTCCAAAAACTGGTGATTGGATTAAAGATACGTATATAATAGCTATCCCTAAAGATAAGTCTTTAGTCATAAGAGAGGTTCCTCAAAAAATTGGTGGGATTAAATATGCTGTTGACGCATTAGAAAACCAAAACAGCATTTCTTTTCAATTTGGTGGGATATATAAAGAGGGCGTTTTAGTTGCAGGTAAATGTGGAATCGCATTTCTAAACGATTTCTCACTGAAGGTATTTAAAGAATTTTCAACAAGAATGAGCAAGAACTTTAAAAAAATTGGGACTTTTTATGTAGGGCCAATAGCAGAAGAAAAACTGAAAGAAGGTTGGCGTTTAGTTACTAATGAAAAATCTCCAAAAGAATATGATTTAGCACTAAATTGAGAAAATCGCTTAGGGGGTGTATCAACACTGTAGTTGATGTTACGTCGAGTGTGGATGATGTAATCGCTAATCCTACTAATACCTTTATAGGTGAAGGTATTTTGTGAAAAATTCGCTGCCTGTTGGCAGAGAATATTAGCAGTCATCAGAATCATTGCATTGTTAATACTCATGTTCTTTGACATCTAAAAACCCAAACCCGGCGAAGGGAAAGTGCTTTTTAGTTGTTGAGAGCGAGAAGTGAAAGTAAAAAAATATAGTTTTGGAGCTGATAATGCGAGATATATTTCCAAAATTCCCCTCAGAAGGAGGGGTGGCGCGCAGCGACGGGGTGGTGTGTTTTTCTATTGTTATGTCATCCCTACGGGATTGAATTTCGTAAACTCCCCTCTTGAGGGGTGGCGCGCAGCGACGGGGTGGTACATTTTCCTATTGTTATCTCATCCCTTCGGGATTGAATTTCAAAAACA
>JAYRWZ010000261.1:0-7265 GCA_041917875.1 Chloroflexota bacterium
ATAGAGAAAATTACGATGGGCGCATCAAAAACAGATCATTTTACGGAACAACAGAATGCTATCGCCACACTTGCCAAAGCACTGGCACATCCGGCACGTATAGCCATTATTGACCATTTACTCAAAGTGAATGCTTGTATTTGCGGTGATATAGTTAATGAATTACCATTAGCGCAACCCACTGTATCTCAACACTTAAAAGAATTGAAAAACGCAGGTATCATTAAAGGTGAGATCGAAGGCAATGCCATTTGTTATTGTCTTAACATTGAAACACTTCAAACTATTGCACACTATTGTCAAACAATTATTTCAACACAGGAAGCACGTCAAAACTCCTGCTGTTAATGAAAGGACACCAACATGACACACACAATGACACATGATGAAACCATCAAAGAAATGGTACGCCAAAAGTATGCTGAAATTGCCCTTCAGGACAAAGAAACAAATGCTTCTTCTTGTTGTGGCGCGGGAGGATGCAGCACCGAAGTCTATACGATTATGAGTGAAGAATATCATGATTTGGAGGGCTATAATCCTGATGCAGATTTAGGACTTGGCTGTGGTCTGCCAACGCAATTTGCCCGCATACGCCGCGGCGATACCGTCATTGATTTGGGAAGCGGTGCCGGCAATGATTGTTTTATAGCACGTGCCGAAGCAGGTGAAAGCGGTAAAGTAATTGGTATTGATTTTACGCCGGCAATGATTGAAAAAGCACGAATGAATGCAGAAAAAATGGGCTATAATAATGTAGAATTCCGTCAGGGTGATATTGAAAAAATCCCTGTCACGGCTCATACCGCCGATGTGGTCGTCAGTAATTGTGTACTTAATCTTGTTCCCAATAAAAATGCTGTTTTTTCTGAAATATTCAGAGTTCTTAAAAATGGCGGTCATTTCAGCATATCGGACATAGTGCTGACAGGTAATTTACCGGATAAAATTAGGGCTGCAGCGGAAATGTATGCTGGATGTGTTGCCGGTGCAATTCAGAAGGAAGAGTATATAACGATTATTAAGGAAGCCGGTTTTCAGAACATAACTTTGCAAAAAGAAAAAATAATCACAATTCCCGATGATATTCTCAGAAATTACCTTTCCGATGAAGAAATAGATCTTTATAAAAACAGTCCCGACAGCATTCGCAGTATTACGGTATATGCTGAAAAAAAAGAAACTTGCTGTGAACCCGATAGTAATTGTTGTTAAAAAAACCATGAAAATACATTTACGCTTCCTTGATCGTTATCTTACACTGTGGATATTCCTTGCCATGGTGACCGGCATTGGTATCGGGTATTTCTTTCCTGATATAGCACTATTTATTGATACAGTTTCCGTAGGTACAACCAATATCCCTTTAGCGCTTGGTTTACTCATCATGATGTATCCACCATTGGCTAAAGTAGATTATGGATTACTGCCGCGTATTTTTCGTGATAAAAAGACGCTTGCCATTTCATTATTCATGAACTGGGTTATTGGTCCTTTACTCATGTTTATTCTTGCTGTGATATTTTTACATTCGCAGCCGGATTATATGATAGGATTACTTTTTATCGGCATTGCGCGTTGCATTGCTATGGTGATTGTATGGAACGACTTAGCCGGAGGCAGCAGAGAATATGCCGCCGTTCTGGTAGCACTTAACAGTATATTTCAACTCATAATGTACAGTGGATATGTGTGGTTTTTTGTGAATGTATTGCCACATACTATCGGACTCGGTGAATTTTCTGTAGAAGTTCCCATGAGTGCCGTTGCACAAAGCGTTGGTATTTATTTGGGAATACCGTTCATTGCCGGATTTATGAGCAGATATATTCTTATGAAAAAAAAGGGACAAGACTGGTATAACAGACGTTTTATTCCCGCAATTTCTCCGTTCACACTTTATGCCTTATTAGCAACAATTGTTCTTATGTTCAGTTTAAAAGGCGATACTATTCTGCAATTACCCTTGGATGTGGTGCGCATTGCCATCCCATTAACGGTATATTTTATTCTTATGTTTTTTTCCAGTTTCTTTATCAATAAAATTCTGGGAGTTTCTTATGAACAGAATGCAGCAATTGCATTTACTGCAACCGGAAATAATTTTGAATTAGCAATTGCTGTGACTATTGCAGTTTTCGGACTTCATTCTGCACAAGCATTTACGGGTGTGATTGGACCCTTGGTGGAAGTTCCCGTCTTGATACTTTTAGTCAAAGTAAGTCATTCTCTTAAACATCGTTTTTATACATCATGAAAAATATTATAGTGCTCTGCACAGGTAATAGTTGTCGAAGCCAAATGGCTCATGGTTATTTATCTCATTTTGGTAAAGATCTCAACCTACATATCTACAGTGCCGGCATTGAGACTCACGGCGTAAATCCTCGCGCAATAGCAATTATGGCTGAAGACGGTATTGATATTTCGCATCATACTTCAAATATGATAGATGAATATCGTACACTATCTTTTGACTATGTGATCACTGTATGTGACCATGCGAAAGAACATTGTCCCTATTTTCCGACGAATGCACAAACATTTCACCATGATTTCCCCGACCCTTCAAAAACTGAAGGCACGGAAGAGGAAATAATGCTCCATTTCAGGGAAGTACGATCGATGATAAAGGAGTATTGTCAGACATTTATTGAAGAATATATTGTCAAACAGCTGTAATATATTCAATAAAAAAAAGACCCCGAAAATATGTAATTTTCGAGGTCTTTCTTTACGTATATTTTAGATTCCTTAATCACATCCGCGTTCTACCGCCACTGTAATACGGCGATTTTTACGACGTATTTCTTCCAATTGCGCTGCTGTTACTTTTTTTGCATCTTTTCCTTTTGGTTCTTTTATGACGGGTCTTGTGCTTCCATAACCGATTGCACCAACAACTTTTGCCGGGTTTACACCTTGTTCAACAAGCCATTTTCTTACTGATTCCGCACGCACTTGTGATAATTTTAAATTGACAGTAGGGTTACCTTCCTCCGAAGCATGTCCCTCAATAGTTACTTGAATATTATCGCATTGATTCACGTAGGCAAGTAATTTAGCCAAACTTGCCATTGTGGACGGATTGTCAAAATTAAAGGCATCTTTTCCTTTGACAAATAATATTTCGGGAAAATCTGTTTTTGTCCCTTTTTTCGGTAATGCGGGGCATCCAAGCATTGTCGGATCTTCTTCATTTGCCTTTCCGGCAATAAGCGGACACATATCCACAGCATCAGTAAATGAATCGCCGTCGGTATCGGCTTTTGTGGGGTCTGTGGGCTCAATCGTCGTTCCGTCTTTTTTGCTGCGTCTGTTTACTTCTTCATAATCCGTCAAAGAATCACCATCGGTGTCGGGTTTTGTCGGATCACAAAAATATTTATTTACTTCTTCCCCATCGCGCAAACGATCTTTGTCGGTATCGGCATCCAAGGGATTTGTTTTACGTGTAATTTCTTCGCCGTCTTTTAATCCATCATCATCGGAGTCCTCTTTATTCGGATCTGTTTTATGAATATTTATTTCATCACCGTCTTTCACACCATCACGATCAGTATCATCCGACACGGGATTTGTTTTTAAGACACGCACTTCATTACCATCAGCCAAACCATCTTTATCCGTATCTTTTTCCAATGGATTTGTATTATATTTTTTGACTTCATCACCATCAAGTAATTCATCATCGTCTGTATCCGGATTGGTGGGGTCAGTTTTGAATTGTTTTACTTCATCGCCGTCTTGCAGACCATCATTATCACTGTCTTGTTTTGCAGGATTTGTTTTATGTGTATTTACCTCATCGCCGTCATGTAAGCGATCGCCGTCGCTGTCCATGGCTAAGGGATTCGTACTTAGTTTTGTTATTTCCAATCCATCATTCAAACCATCGCCGTCAGTATCTGCTTTTGTCGGATCTGTTTTGAATTTACTTACCTCATCACCGTCAAGTAAACCATCGAGATCTGTATCCGGTTGTTGAGGATTTGTTTTGCGCGTAATTTCTTCACCGTCAAATAAGCCGTCGCCATCGGTATCGGGTGATTTGGGTGAAGTTTTGTGATCCATTATTTCTGCATAATCAGTAAGATTATCACCATCAGTATCTGATTTTTTAGGGTCCGTAAAGTAACGACGCACCTCATCACCATCTGTTAATCCATCGCCGTCAGTATCAGGATTTTCCGGGTCTGTACCAAGCTCTCTTTCCGTGCTATTGGTTAAACCATCATTATCATAATCAGCATTACCAAAAACATAATAAGAAAATCCGACTCCGAAGGTTAATAATAAATCATCGGCATCGCTTGTATTATCAACTTTATTATTTATGGTTGTTCTTGCATCATAACCGTCTATCCATCCCGTTCCTGTGAGACGTAATGTACCGCGACCATTAAAGACAAGATCATCTGTTAAATATAATTCATAACCCAAACCGACCGGAATAACCATTTTTCTTTTTTCATAGCTTGTACCGTCATTTAATGGTAAAGCGCTGCCGTCTTGGTATGTAGGATTCCAATCCAAGACACCGAGACCACCAAAAATATAGGGCACAAATTTTTCGCGCGGTAAAATATTCCATGAAAGATATGTTTCATAATAATTAAAGCGCGAAAAATTCTTTTCTTGCGGCTGTTTATCAGGAGGGAATAATCCATAAAAATTAGGATTTTCCATTTTTGCTTTGTCGGTATTTTTATACCGTAATTGACCAAAGCCGACACTTGCCTGCAAGGATATTTGATCGATGATATTCCAACGAACAAACATATCTCCGGCAACCCATAATTGATTATCGGTGAATGTGCCCCAATATTTCACACCGCCGCCACTTACGCCAAAACCCACACGCCCGCCTTCGGATTGTGCATAGACAGACATAGATATTGTCAGCATACAACATACAAAAGTAATACACTTCTTAAAGAAAGAACATTGTTTCATAAAAAATCCTTTCGAAATATAAAAAAAAACACTACAATTAACATTATCGTTAAACTCTACTTGAATAGAACACTTTAATTTTCAATGATATAAATCCGAAATAACGGGTCACTCTTTCGTTCGAACAAACATATTATGTCATGATTTTATGGACAACTTGCGTGGATGCTTGCGCCGTTGGCATCACTAACATATCATGAATACTCACATGCGCAGGTCGAGTAGCGCAAAAAATAATTGTTTCTGCAATATCCGCTGCCGATAATGGTGCGTATCCTTTATAGACATTTGCCGCTCTTTGTTCATCGCCCCGAAAACGCACTAAAGAAAATTCCGTTTCCACCAAACCCGGGTCTATATTCGTGACACGCACCCCTGTTCCATTGACATCAAATTGCATTGTTTCGGAGAGCATACGCACTGCGGCTTTGGTTGCACAATAGACATTACCATTCGGATATGCCTGTCTGCCTGCAACAGATGCAATATTGATAATCATGCCCGTTCCGCGCGCTATCATCGAAGGCAAAAGCGCTTTCGTCACCCACAAGAGCCCTTTGATATTGGTATCTATCATTTCTTCCCAATTGATGCTGTCGCCCGTTTGCACAGGATCAAGTCCACGAGAAAGTCCCGCATTATTCACTACAACATCCACAACTCTATCCCCAATATTTTCATGGAGTAAAGAAGTAATGTGTGATTGATTTCTCACATCTGCTTCAATGCATTGCACTTCTGTGCCATAGTCTTTGCGGCATAATTCGGCAATCTCCGCTAAACGCTCGGCTCGACGGGCTACGAGGACTAATCGAGCACCGTGCTTGGCAAATTCATATGCCGTTGCTTCTCCTATTCCGCTTGATGCACCCGTAATGATAACGGTTTTACCTTGTAATGAAACACCCATTGTTCTCTTTCTTTCATAATTATGAAGCGTAAATATAGGTTTTTCAACTCGGATAATCGTAATAACAATACAAAAAACTTATGAGTAATTAACAGCCATTAACATTTTTTATGTTGGTGGCTATGGCTTGAATGGCATAGTTTTGTAATTATAAAACTAATCACATTTTTATTCGAGGTAACCATGAATATACCCCTCATTATTATTGCTGCACTTATTCTCTTTATGGCGCATATCTTGAATGGTGCGCCGACTCGGCCGGATCGCACATACGAAAACCGAACAACAACACTACGCAATAATAGAGCACAATTTTCTTCATGTTTGAGCAATATTCATGACAAATTACTGTTAAACAAAGAACAATTAACCGCTTTGGAAAGACTCACCAATGAATTACGAGATATGCGCAAGGTAACCACTGAATCGCTTGATAAAAATAGAAAGAAGATTCACGATGCCTTGTCAAAAGAAAATGGACGTCCAGAAGCCGAACAGCTCTTAGCCCAAAATTCGGCAATGATACAAGATTATCATAAAAAAGAAATGGACATGATAGTCAGCGTACAATCTGTCCTTGATGAAAAACAAAAAAAACGCTTACAACGTATAAAAGATGAACGCCTTGACGATGAAGAACAATCTGAGAACAGCAGTTCTATGCGAGCATTTTCAATGATACTCGGCGAAAATTCTTCTATACCATCTATTTTACCGCCCGAAGAAGCAGAGTTATTGGGAATAAACGGCGGGGTTTCTCTTGGACTGAGAAAAGCACTCACGCTCAGCTCGCCCGATAATGCTGATGGTGATAATTTTGATTTTAATTTTGATTTTTCAATTCCCGATGGTGCGGAAGAAGATTCCAATTCGGATAAACCGAGGATGGATAAAAAGCATAAAGAATTAGAGCGTTCCATGCGAAATCTTGAAAAGCGATTACAAGAAATGGAAAAACAAATCCAACGTGAATTGGAAGCAGAAATGAAAGAAGATGAAATTTGAGTTCATAGACGCAAATAAGTATAAATTGCAAATAATTGAACAAGGTAAATCAATCAAAGATATATAATCAAAGTCAGAATAATTTTTGCAAAAAGTTGTAAGAACATAAAAAAAGGCGGGGATAATATATCCTCGCCTTTTTTTTCGATTTTAAGATGATTATTGTGTCATCCATATCATATACGCATAATCAAAAGCAATTTCTTTCAGATAATTAAAACGTCCCGTTGTGCCGAAATGTCCTGAGTCCATATTTGTTTTGAGCAGGACAATATTAGAATCCGTTTTTTTCTCACGTATCTTTGCTACCCATTTTGTCGGTTCCCAATATGACACACGGGGATCATTCAAACCACCGATAGCCAAAATATTCGGATACTCTTTTTCTGTGACA
>JAYRWZ010000262.1:0-6510 GCA_041917875.1 Chloroflexota bacterium
GAACAATTGACAGAGGCACAAGAAACACTTGAAATTCTGGCACAACACCAAGCTATTGCCCCACCTGCACATATTCGTAATAGATTATTTTCTCAATTATTCGGAAAAACATTTTCATCTTCTCTTCTCAATATACAGTCAAAAATTCAGCGTCTTTATTACTACGTTGCGGCTGCTTCGTTACTCGCTGTTATTGGATTGGGATCGGCTATGATTATGTACAACTCCCGTGAAAACCTACGAATTACATTACAAGAAACACAATCCATTTTACAAAAGGAAAAAAATAATAATATCATTCTTGCGCAAAAGTCAATGGTACTGGATCAAAGAGATGCTTTAGTATTTAACAGAGATATTGTTGTTATAGCATTACTTGAAGTTCAGCAACAAAACAAGCAACTTCGATCCACAATATACTGGAATAAAAAAGATAATACCGTTTTTTTTGAATCAGGCACTTTGACTGCATTGGGCAATGATAAGAGTTAT
Source organism: Chloroflexota bacterium (assembly GCA_041917875.1). GTDB lineage: Bacteria > Bacteroidota > Ignavibacteria > Kapaibacteriales > UBA961 > UBA2353. The sequence goes on from JAYRWZ010000262.1 coordinate 493, forward strand.
CAATTATGGGCATTAAAAGATGGTGTACCAATTGATTTGGGTATATTCGATGTCACTACTCAACCGAGGATAATGACTATGAAATCCGCAGTATCACCCGATGCTTTTGCTGTGACGATTGAACCTCGCGGAGGAAGTAAATTACCGACACTCCAAACATTAACTGTTTTAGGTAAAGTTACAGAACAAACAAACAGCTAAAAAAAATGCCTTTATCCGAAAACGATAAAGGCATTGAAAGAACAGTAATCAGATTGAGACTACATTTGCACTATATCAGCTTTTGTTGTTTGCAATAAAGCAACTAAATCAGCAACTAATTGAGCATTGTTCTGAGATGTCACACCATTTTTAGCTAAACCCGTACCAATATGACCGACAAATGCATTAAATTCAGCTTCGGTAATTTTTACCGGTATGCGCGAATTTTTTGCAGGATCATGTGCATCTTTCATATTAAGACCTGAATATGAGTATGTTTTAGATCCTGTTGCCAAACACATAAAATCTGTAAAATTTTTACTAAGGCGACTTAAGCCGGTTGTTGAGCCACTGCCTAACTCAGCAAAAAGTACCGGAAAAAATTTAGCCATTGCAGGATCAGCAGCCACCACCAGTATAGAACTGTCAACTACACTGCGCAGAGTTAGTCTGCCTTTTTCAATCATCATACCGGGATTGGATGGATCAGAAACCATAGCTGTTCCTCCGACACGATCATATAATGTTGGGGTCGGTGTTGGAGTCGGCGTAGTGCTTTTATCATCGGAACATGATGACAACATGACAAAAGAACAATACCCGCCAATGAGCATAAGTCCGCAGAGTCGAAAAAAACGTTTCATAAAAAAAATAAAAAAAGTGAAAAAAACTAACCAAAGATATCGTGCATAAATTTACCGAGAGACCGATAAAGAGACAATTGCTGTCCGTCAATAGGGCAACTTCCTGTCAAAGTTGGCTCAACGTGATAAAGTGATGCTTGAATATCATTAGTTAAGATACCCGAATTTGTTAATGTTTGTGCAACACCCTCTCCTACTGATAATGTTGAAGGAATGCCCATGAATTCCAGAATTTGCTTACTCCTTCGATTATCGAAGACAAATACCGCTATATTATCTTTAGCATTGATATGGTAAGAACTAATGCCGGGTGTTGATGTGAAGAATTTCGCAAGATGCGAACACTCATGTTCATTGAGTTTCCTCGAGAAATCAATTCTTGCTAACTGCAATGATGTATTGATATATCCATCACTTTTAGGCGTAGTAACTTGATATATATGAAACAGCATTACCCCTAACAGACCGATAGTGATAGAAGTCAAAACTATGCCAACCCTCTTTACATATTTTTTTTGCATAAACAGAATTACCTTTCCTTTTATGAGATTATTATCATTTGTCCAATGACTACGACATACATACGTATCAAACCTCACAGTGGATCACACACACTCATATCTTCTGTTGTTTGGGGTATAAAGTCGAACAATCAAGACGTGAAAAATAATAGTTGTCACCACCACCGCCGACTGCTGATTCGACTAATGTATCTGCCTCGAATTGGACGAAGAATAAGCAGATATGCGAAGAAAACAGAAGAAGTGGATGAATATCTGACATCAATGTTGAGCTTGAAGGCATTAGTTTATTGAATCTATGATAGTTCGTTTTTTATGGCAAGTCTGAACCTACTATTAGAAATAACAATACTATTGAATATACCAGCGTTTTTCCATCTTCAGCGAATGCATAGGATAGGAGAACCGATACATTCTTTAAATATACATTACCATGTGTACTCGAGAAATTCCCAAAACATTACTTCTGTATATACTTCTGCAAAGTCAATGTTACGAAATTATTACACTGGTAACAAATTCATATTATTGCGGTAACGGTAAGGTAATAATAGCTCGGTAATTTTGCGACCAAGTTCAAACATACGAAAGTTGCAAATTGAAAATTATTCTTACCATTTGTCTTGGCATTACTTTTTTTGTCAATTCAGTAACAGCCCAGGATAATACAAGCGGCGCAGGTACCATACAAGGAAAAGTAACCGACGGCTCATCGGGCGAGATTATGCGTAGCGTTACTGTTGAATTATTAACCAAAGAAAAACAAAGCACAAAAAAAGGTGCATATACAGATGTGACGGGTAAATATACGATTAAAAAAGTACAGCAAGGCGTATATTCATTACGCTTCCGTTATGTGGGCTTTGAAAGTAAACTTATAGAAAATATTGAAGTAGCTGCGGGGAAAACTGTGACAGTAAATGTGACATTATCGCCCGAAACAAAAAAATCTACCGAAGTAGTGGTCACCGCACGTGCCAATAAAGAATCGAAAGAAGCAATATTAGCCCAAAGAAAAAATTCAGCCCAAGTAAGCGACGGCGTGAGTAAAGAAGAAATATCACGTCTTCCCGATGCCGATGCAGGACAAGCACTTAAACGTGTTTCCGGCGTAACATTAGTGGGCGATAAATTTATTTATGTGCGCGGTTCAAGCGATCGTTACAGTAATACCACATTAAATGGCTCCGCTCTTACCTCCACAGAACCGGATAAACGGTCGTTCGATTTCGGGATGTTTCCGTCGGAATTTCTGCAACAAGCAAATATAACAAAATCATTTACACCGGATTTACCGGGTAATTTTGCCGGTGGTTTAGTACAATTGCAAACCATAGATTTTCCCGATGGTTTTTCTCTGAAAGCCTCGCTTTCCACCTCTGCAAATAATAATACACAATTAAGCGACAATACTTTTCGTTCTTATCAGGGCGGCTCCAACGATTGGTTAGGGCGCGATGATGGCACACGTTCAATGTCATCGGCTACTCCCGGCAGCCGTGAAGATATCAATCGTTTATTATTGAATGCACGTCGGCAAGACGCCCAAGGAGATTCTGCACGCAGCACTTTACAAAATTTTGCTCGCGGATTTAATCAGAATGTCTGGACAAATAATAATTTTTCGGCTAATCCCAATACTTCTTTCGCGCTGTCATTTAGTAATTTATATGACCTCTTCGATAATGATTTAGGCATAATCGCTTCCGTTAATTATGGCAATGCTTATTCTATCAATTCTATAGTGCGCAGCCCTATTCTTGCTGATAAAGAATATCGTCAGGAAAATGCCGGAACAGTGTCCACACGCTCCGTGAATTACGGCGGTATGGCAAATATTGCCTATAAATTAGGCGGGCACAGTTCAATAAGTTTTAAGAATGTATTTAATCGTTCGGCTGATGATGAAAGTACCATTCTTTCCGGTCGTGACATACCTCAAGGGATTGATATTCGCCCGTCAAGCTGGCAATTTGTACAAAAAGAATTATTTTCCACCCAAGCAAATGGCGAACATACATTTTCTTTTGACACAATGGCAGTTATCCCGTCATTATTTTTTGATTGGCGCTTAGGATATTCGCAATCATTACGCGATGAGCCGGATTTTCGACGTTTGCGTTATTCGCGCCAATCGGTTGATTCAACATTACCATTTACTGCGGACATACAACCAACTCCGCAAGGTGACGGAACTCTTGCTGGTCGTTTTTATTCTACACTGAATGATTTTGCAAGAAATGCAGCGTTCAATATAACAGTCCCTGTTTTGCGTGATATAAAGCTAAAAACCGGATTTGTAACGGAAAATAAAAACCGTTATTTTTCAGCTCGTTCTTTTACAATTAATCAACCCACAAACGGTGCTGATTTTGATATAGATTTTTCCGACACCCCCGATAGTTTGTTCCGTGCAGAAAATTTCCGTCAAGGTGGTTTGGGTATGTCCGAGGATTCAAAGCGCAGCGACTCCTACATTGCAGGTGAAGAATTATATGCCGGATATTTTATGGTTGATGCACCATTTTCCATTGCAGGCGAAGAATTTCGTGTTATCGGCGGTGCACGCTTAGAAGATGCCGTTCAATCCTTAAATTCATTCGATACTGAGGGCAAACCTGTCAATATCACCTATGCAACCGCGGACTGGCTACCTTCTTTTAACCTAATTTACAAAGCAACAGAAGCGATGAATATTCGCTTATCGGCAACACGCACATTAACACGACCAAATTTACGTGAATTTGCACCATTCGCTTTTTATGATTTTCAATCATTATTCGTCGTGCGCGGTAATCCGAACTTAGAACGCACATTGATTTCCAATTACGATATACGGTATGAATATTTTCCCAACCCGGGAGAAGTATTTTCTGTGAGCGGTTTCTATAAAAATTTTATAAACCCGATAGAAGAAACTATTGATCAAGTTTCCAGCGAATATATACGCACATTTTCCAATGGACAAAGCGTGGATTCAACAGGAAAAAAAATAGCTGACGGCAGTGCATATAATTATGGTGTTGAATTTGAAGCACGGAAATCTCTTAGTTTTTTGGGTGATTATTTCCGTAATTTCGGTATCAATGCAAATTTATCTCTTATTCAATCAGAAATTACAGTATTGCAAGGAAAAAGCCAAGATACACGCAGTATATGGGGACAATCGCCGTATTCATTAAATATCGGTTTATTTTTTACGGAACCCGAATTAGGAACATCCATAAATATTGGCTATAATCGCTATGGTCGCCGTATTGTTCAAGTTGGTTTGCGCGGCGCATTTGCCTTCGACGATCCTCATGTGTATGAACAACCCCGTGATGTCATTGATTTTACCATTATTCAGCCATTATTGGATAATGCCTTTGAAATAAAAGTTGTTGCACGTGATATACTCAATCAAGAATTGCTATGGCAACAAGGCGGTAAAACCATCGCATCAAATTTACGAGGCACCACATTCAGTGTGGGTATGAGCTACCGTTTTCGTTAAGCAACTGTAAAAAACATATATATTTATACACAATATCTCTAAGGAAATTGTATGAAATTATTTACTGCCGTGACAACCGCATTGCTTTTCTGGGGAGCATTGACGAGTGTTCAGTCACAAACCGTGCAGCTTTTATCACCGGGTGGTTCACCCAATGAGAGTTATCGAGCGGGTAATTCTGTTGATTTAGTTTATCAGACTTCGCCATCTTCGGTGACACCGCGTCCTCGCTATCGTTTTGAATTCGGGACATCGCCAAGCGGACCATGGACTTCCATTGCAGGGGCAACCAATGTGGTGGACAGTAATGCTAGCGGTACCGTTCGTGCAGGTCGTTTTATCGGAGCTTTTCGCGTTCCGGCAACACCAACCACAACGGGATATGTGCGTCAAGTATTATTAAGTGACCCTTCAAAAACGAGTATAAGCCCCTATCCATTCAAGATAGAACAACCGCAAACCACACGCATAGATGAATTTTTGCAGGGTGCGGTCGGCGCTGGTGAAACACGTACATTAACACGCGATAAAATATATGGTATCAAAGGATATTTCCATGTTGATAATGGCGGCACATTAATTATTGAGCCGGGGACAATTGTTGTTGGCGATCAAGTGGGTGTGAACAGCGCACTTGTTGTAAATCGCGGCGGAAAAATTATTGCCGATGGCAGAGCCGATGCACCCATTGTTCTTACAAGTAGTGCGCCTCCGGGCTTACGTGCTCCCGGCGATTGGGGTGGTCTCTTGATATTCGGCAATGCTGTTATCAATAATCCGGGCGGCGAAGCAGCAATGGAAGGCGGCGTTGCCGATCCAAATAATAAATCACGCTGGTATTATGGCGGAAATAATGACAATGACAATAGCGGTATCTTGCGCTATGTACGCATAGAATTCGGTGGTATAGCCTTACAACCCAATCAAGAATTAAACGGACTTACCTTAGGTGGCGTGGGACGAGGTACTATTATGGAAAAAGTACAGGTAAGCTATGCTAATGACGATGCTTTTGAATGGTTCGGCGGCACGGTGGATGGCAAATATCTTATCTCTACGTCTTGCCTTGATGATGATTTTGATGCAGACAATGGCTGGAGCGGTAAGGTACAATATGCTGTTGCACAACGTTCGGCAAATCGTGCAGATCAATCCA
>JAYRWZ010000263.1:0-1782 GCA_041917875.1 Chloroflexota bacterium
AGCTTCGGTGCCGGAGGCTTTCATATTATGGATTCTTATGCCTCCACCGACGGCATTGTAAAATCTTGTTGTGAATATCTGGTCGCTCTGTTTCCAAATAGTCCCAATATCATGAAACAAAACTCCCGACAATTTGAAAATCCATAAATCCGCCTCGGGATATATGCGCAATTCTGTATTAGAGATAATTCTGTTTGCTCCTTCTAATGTATTGGCACCATATCCGCGTAATCCTGCATCATTATCCAAGATTAACTGACGAAATGCAGTCCAATTCCAGACCGTTTGTTGTCTCACGCGAGAAGCAATTAAAAATTTATCAGAAAACCGATAATGCCCAACACCTGAAAACTCTTGATATGTATAACGCGGATTGCCGCGCTCAAATCCTGATGCACCGCTTAATTGCCCAAATATATAGCCCTGACCAATAGCGACACTTTGTTGAATTTGTCCACCGACATAATACACATTTTCCCCTCGTGAACCAATAGGGAAGATACGTCCTATCACTGCCGTACCCCAGCCCCCATAAGCCATATCTTCTGTTTCATAACCATTGAGTTTGAGTGTTTTTGCAAATTTTTGTTGTAATGAGGAAAATCCAAGCAATATCTTGCCGGAATTATCATAAGGTTGCCGTAAATTTACGCTAACGCGCTGCACATCTTCAAGTCCTATATATGCCGAAAAGAATAAACGATCTTTTCTTTGCATTCCTAATGAAAACCATGACTCTGCTCGCCGTATATGGTAAGGAACTCTTTGCGTTAATGACGTACTGTATATAAAATCCGATCCGAAAGAATTTGTTGCGGAAATTCCAAACGAAATTGGTGAAGATAAAGTACGAAACGGTTGAAAAAGAGAAAATTGTTGTACCGTACGATAACGATGTGCCGATAATGCAAAAGTAAGACTCATTTCCGAACGTAAAAAGCGGCGATAAGTACCCGTAATGATTCCGTCCCAACCGATAGAGTTTTCCGTTCTGTATAATCCTTGTGCCATGATTGATGAACCCGTGCCACCAACGTTTATTTCTCTGAAAAAACCACCCAATGATGATATGCCGCCACCGACATGGAAAACAGGAAATACATTCGTGCTCCAAATATCTTGTGTTGTTATGCGTATGTCTGCAGTTCTGTCATCTATGGTATCAACTACTACCGTGACAGAAGAAAATAACCCAGTCCTTCTCAAGTTTCTCTCAGTTTCTTCGGCATCATCGTGATACAATTCTTCTCCTTGTTCGAACAGTATTTCATCGTCAATAACATATTTTTTTGTTAATGTATGCAATGAATTGGCAAAATTGCCGGCAAAAAACCAGTCTTTACCCGTACTGTCAAATACTTCTTTTCGTTTAAGATATATTTTTCTGACCGATAATTGAGCATACATGGAATTTGCACAAAACAATATACTGACACTAAGTACTATGTTCAATAATAAACGTAAATTTTTCATTTGCTCAGCGTATTTTTTCTAATGCCCAATCAAACACATTAATATAATTTTGTGCCGAAATCAAAGAGGAATAATTTTGCGACATAGCATTATGGCGCACAATATCCCAATGTGGCTTGACACGATAATGTGACAGTGCTCGATTAATGGCATTCCGTAAATCCTGAGCAGAATATTGATGAAATATAAAACCGGTACCATACCCCGTTCTGCCGTCATATTCCACAACGGTATCTGCAAGTCCTCCCGTAGCGCGAACAATAGGAATTGTGCCGTATTTTAATGCATACATTTGAGTTAATCCGCATG
>JAYRWZ010000264.1:0-4215 GCA_041917875.1 Chloroflexota bacterium
TGCCCGCTCCGTGATTATGAAATTCTAGGGTTCCGTTTGTTTCACCAATGTATTGAGGAGAAAAGCGTAAATTCATCGTATGAATTGCAAGGGGGTCTAAGGTAAATGATCCACCACCACCAATGGTCGAAAAATCCCTGTCATTGGGATAAGAATGTTTTGTACTCAGTATTGTCAATGGTACATTCGATATATTTTGTACTGTGATTGCATTTATCGTGTCTTTGATTGTAAGAACACGGACTGTACCGAAATCAATATTATCCGAAACTACTTTCAATTGTGGCGCTACACCAATACCGGTGATAGAATACAACAATGTTTGCGTTTGTGTTTTGATGACTATCTCCGCTTCATGAATGCCTACGCGAAATGGTCTAAACTGAAATTCCGTAAAATGATAATTTCCGGGCTTAACAGGTCGTATAAACTTATCGGATAATATAGAAAATGCATAGGCATCCTTACCACGAATATAGACAGAGTCAATATCACATTCCCATGAGCCGATATTATGTATAAAATCAGCAACCACACTATCTCGGTTTGCACCAATCACACAAGTAAGCATATCCACATTGTTTGCTATAATTTTTGGTTCAACAATTGCAAACACCGAGTCCGAAATATCAGACTGTAAAATTGCTTCTTCGGCTACTTTGACAACCCAGTAATCGGCATTATCGCGATGGTCAACAACATCACCGTCATTAGACCATGTAGCCCCGACAATAACATAGTCACCTTTAAGAGTCATACAATGTGATGCTGCTCTTTCTTCTTTACTTCCGCCCATAGTTTTTTGCCACACTATATTGCCATTATCCGGACTAATTTTCGCAATCCAAAAATCACTTATTCCACGATTAGAAGTTATATCCCCATCGCGAGAAATAGTCGAGGTTGTGACAATATAATTATTATCTTTACTCTCAGATATATCGCATTGATAAGGAAGATAAGCTTCATCGCCTTTTCCACCCAATGTTTTTTGCCACAATACATTACCATTACTATGACTAAGTTTAACAACCCATAGATCACGATTACCTTTATGATGTGTTATATAACCGTCAATAGATTGAGTAACTCCTACGACAACATAATTACTGTCACTCGATTGAACCACTTTGTAGGGTATGTCCTCTTGCGATCCTCCTATTACTTTTTGCCAGAGTAAATTACCATTAGCGCCATCCACTTTAATTATCCAATAATCGCCTTTTTTCCATGTTCCCGTCACATCACCATTATTAGAATACGTTATTCCGGCAATAACGAAATTGTTATCAAGGGCCGGTATTATGCTGTAACCAATATCATCATCACCGCCGCCGTATGCCTTTTCCCAGATAATACTACCATTATCATCATGTAATTTTGCTACCCAAAAATCACTCCCTCCATGATAGCCGGGCACTTTATCAGACTCAGTATATCCGGTAATAATGTACGTGCTGTCACTACATTCGGCAATGCTATTCACATATCCATTTGTGCTTGCTTTTAACTCTTGTTGCCATATAATATTTCCATCATCCCGATTTATTTTTACAATTTCATTGAATGTGCGCATCAGGTAATTTCCGTCTGAACTTTCCATAAATGTATATTTACGGTCAGTATGGTCAATATCAATAATTTTTTGCCAGATGAGTGTACCATTTTCTTCATCAACTTTTACTATCCAAAAGTCATTTTGTCCATTACTGTTTGTCACATCACCATCAATCGAAGCTGATGCACCTATAATAATACATGAGCCGTCGGAGCCTGATAATGCGGAAATTGCACCATCATAACGGCTTCCTCCGAATGTTTTAGCCCATTCTATATGAGGCGGCGGTATTTCTTTGGGGTCTTTATTTTTACGCAAATCTATTTGCAATACACGTACTAAACAATTTTCACTCGCTGGTTTCGGGATATTATTCCATCTATACGATAATCCATACGCCGTATTCGTTATGCGCTGCCATGAAATACCGTTATTGATGCTATATTCCAAACTAACCGTATCGTCAGGTGAAACTCCGTCCCACATTATGAGCGTATCGTTTCCGGCTATAAAGATTTGTCCCCCATTGGGCTCAACAACACGCAATGTTGGATTTTTGTTTTTTTTCCCCTGCCAACCTCCCGTAACAATATAGACTTGTTCGCATACATCATTGACAAATGTCAAACGACTAAAAGTATTGGCACTGTCCGTAGCGAGATAGCTTAATGTGAGCATTTGTGACTGATTCGCTTGCAATCGAAAATTGTTCGGTGTAATAGTATAAGCCGGATTGGAGGATCGTATTTCTTTTACTGAAAAAGCGGAATTAACGGCTTTAACCCGAAGTATTTTTTGTATTTTTTCTCCTATTTCCGGATTCTGAAAACGATAGGTTGGGGGATCAAATTCTAATTTTACAATAGTTTTCACAGGTGCTTCATATTTTGCCCTTGACATCACAGATAAAGAGTCAAAATGCAATTCTACATCAATTGTTCCTGATTTACATGACAATTCACTTTCCCAAAATATTTCACATGGCTGAGTACCTTGTGAAGTTAATAATATTCTTTTATAAATTTCAGTCGCTTGCTCTTCTGTCGTAATATTTTCAAACCATTGCCCACCTGTTTGTTCGGCGACTTGCTTTAAATTTTTCGGACATCGTATGCCTAACGTTACAACATAAACTGTACATTTTTGATTTTGCGCTTCGGTAAGAATAAGCTGTGATGAAACTTGTTGCTCCGATGCGCCGTCGGTAAGCATCACAATAACTTTTTTATATATTCCTTTTTTGCTGATTCGAAGACCGCCATAACGTGGCAACAATAATGCAGCATTATAATTTGTTCCTTCTTTTGCCGATAATGTACTAATTGCTGTCAATAATTGATCTCTGTCGCTTGTAAAATCCTGATTTAGATAATTGTAATCATCAAAACTTGTTATTGCGCATTCACTTTGAGGCAGAGGTAAGATATTCAACCATGCACGAGCAGCTTGTTTTGCTATTACGATATTACCTTTTTCCATCGAACGGCTTACATCCATAACCAAAACCGATGACAATAGCTTGGGATCGGAATTCTGAGGACATTGCATATATGTAATTGCACGCTCTTTATTATTCTCAGTCAAAGAAAGATGTTCAAGTTTAGGATGCGCTTGACTGCCATCAAGACCAAATGCAAAGAACTTCGCCTTCATCGAAGGAAAATTACTTGTATCTATATCAAAAATATTGATACTTTGGCTGTATAATATCTGTGTACACAAGAGCATACACACTATGAGGAGTGATTTCATATTATTGCTTTAGGAAATGTGATCAAAAGTTACACTGTGCGCACTCTCCTTCTCAAATATACAATGTTTTTGTGATGTATCAACTTTTGTCTCTGCTAACCATACCAATAAAGTTCGAAATGTTTGGTGGAAGATGAAAAATCAGACAAGAAAACGCATCGGCAATCAATAACAGAAAATATATGCGATGTATGATGGCTAAAGCTGTATATGAGGAAAATTTCGCAGGGTCATTAGGGTAACCTCGATTGTTTATTGAAGTACCGATTTAATGATAATGATAAAAAATACCTTTATCGAAGGGTGTCCACAAAGCGGCTTTTTGTCCCGACTTTTTCAATGCGGAATTTGCCCATGTATTACAAGTATAGCCCAAAGAGTATGTGCGATGTGCATCATAAAAAGCATCATAATTCCCATAATTGGCTGTCGTCTGAATATGGAGCGGTTTATCGTCTTTTACTTGAAAACTTTCCAAAATAAAGGCACATAATTTCCGATATTCCTGCTCGGTCACAACTATTTTTTTTACTGATTCGCTGATGGTGGGACTATGCTCAAACCATGTGACATGCATGGCGGAAGTACTTAAACCGAATGCGGCCTTAAAGGCAGTAGAAAATGTCAAATCTGACCATTCGGGCGTATCAAGATAAAATCCTTTATCGCCCCATCCGAAGGAAATATACGAGCTGTTATGTTGAGCTATGACACAATGGGAAGGATCAACAAAAGCAGACCAATCACAGTTTGGATGATGCACCGGAACAATAATATCTGTATGCACGCCATTGGTGGAAATAAATATAATAATTTCACCTTGCGAAGTCTCTTTATCTGCATTGACGCTTATGCGCGAACAAACAAATGCAATCACAAGATAGCACAATAAAAATGCAAGAAAA
>JAYRWZ010000265.1:0-4611 GCA_041917875.1 Chloroflexota bacterium
AATTGATACGATCTTCAAACTCTTCAGAGATATGATGTTCCAAGTGCTCGGCTTCATCATGTACTTTGTCCCAACTGTAACCCAATGCCTGATGCAAATACAGCTCTAACAAACGATGATGACGCAATATCTCCAATGCTACCTTAATACCGGCATCTGTGAGCCGAACTCCTTTATATGAAACATGTTGAGCAAGGTTCATCTCTGCCAGTTTCTTCACCATGTTTGTTGCTGATGCAGCTGAAACCTCCATGCGTCCCGCCACATCATTTGTTGTTACTGTCTCTTTGTGTTGCTGTAAAGAGTAGATTGTTTTTATATAGTCTTCGATAGATTGAGATAGCATAAAATAAATTTTTAGTTAAAGCTAAATTCAAAATTAGTAAAACTATTTCATATAACAATAGGAGCGAGTAAAGGAATGATGAGATGCCCATTTGTACAATAATGTCGGCAAGTAATCGTGCATTGGTCACTATTTTGTTCAATAATTGCGTATTTGTATTATGCCTACCTATGATTATCAATGCTCCACGTGTGGAGCGGTATTCGAGTATTTTCAATCTATGTCAGCACAGCCATTGGAGCAATGCCCCGAAATGTTATGTGCAGGGCAAGTAAAGGGACAGGGCAAAGTCACAAGAAAAATTGGCGGAGGCGCAGGACTTATTTTCAATGGTTCGGGATTTTATTTGACGGATTATGTGAAAAAGTCTTCCGGCTCGCCGGCGACTGCTCCCTCGGCTACGGCAGCAAGTGCCGAAAGCGTATAGGTGCCACTGAACAAGCTTAAATGTAGGCGACGGAAATGTCGCTTTTTTTTTTGTTCAATCACTATAATATTTTTAGTGTCATGAGAAAACAAGCCGGTCTGTTCATGTTCTTTAATACAAAATTTCTGTGTATCCTTCATTGATTAAATGATAAATAGTTGCGGACAGAGCTTCCTGCTTTCTTCGTAATCCGGTAAAATACTGTTCCGTAGATTTTTCTGCTATCGGAAGGGTCGGTCTCAAAAATATATTTACGAATTTCAATTTTTAATATAGGGGATTGATAGTAAGAAATCGGTATAACATACATTACTCAATATCTTAGTGTTGCAGTAAGAATATTATGTCCCGCAAAATGTTTGATACGATTGTTCAAAGGCAAGATCTGATGATTTCATATATTCCAATCTCTTACTTTTATATTGATAGCTTTGGGATAATGCGTCTAAAAGATTTTTAAATAATGTCAAATCTCCGATTATTGCATCGTCGAGTGCTTGCTCAACAAGATGGTTCCTTGGAATAATGACAGGGTTATTTTGTTCCATGACTTTTTTAGCATGAAGTATGCCGCCTGACTGCTCAAGATGCTTGCGCCACGTTTCTAACCATTGTTTCATAGTCGGGTAGATATGTTGTGTTTTTTCATTACTAATGTTGTTTGATAAATCATAAAATGTATTTGTATAATCCAATTTTTGTGATTGCATTATTGATAAAAGCTCATCAACTAAAAAATGAAATTCAGGATTGTTGTAGTCAAAACCAATTTTTTTGAGCATAACGGTATAATATTTTTTCCTCCATATTCCTTCAATGTTGTCAAGAGCGGATTGAGCCAGTTCAATCGATTTTTTTATGTCACTGTTTAATACTGACAATAAGGATTCTGCAAATCGTACTAAATTCCATGCAATAATCCGGTATTGATTTCCAAAAGCATATCTGCCATTATGGTCAATGGAACTAAACACGGTGTTGGGATTATAAGTATTTATGAAAGCACATGGTCCATAATCAAATGTTTCACCGCTTATTGCCGTATTGTCTGTATTCATCACACCATGAATAAACCCAACACGCATCCATTGAGTTACCAATTCGATTTGATTTTCTATGACAATATTGAGTAAATCTAAAGCAGGATTTTCACCCTGTATAATTTCCGGGTAAAGTCTATTGATCGTATAGTGCAGTAATGCTCTTACATCCTCTTCTTTCCCAAAACGTGCGGCATATTCAAAAGTTCCCACTCTGATATGGCTTTTCATTACTCTTAAAAGAGCTGCTCCGGAATGTATGGTTTCGCGATGAACAGTCTGACCTGTTTTAATGACACTTAAACTTCTTGATGTAGGAACATGCAAATAAAACATAGCTTCACTTATCATGTATTCTCTAAGCATAGCTTTGAGAGTCGCTTTACCATCGCCTCCTCTTGAATATGGCGTTCTTCCGCTGCCTTTAACTTGAATGTCGAAGCGATTATTATTTTTTGTGATATGTTCGCCTAATATGACTGCTCTACCATCTCCCAAGAGCGTAAAATGTCCGAATTGATGACCGGCATACGCTTGGGAAAATGATTGTAATGCTATACTTTCTTTACCTATATACGGCACAAAATTTGTAAGATCATCAACAGAAATATGCAAATCATCACATAACTGATTGTTAAGTACATAGACATCAGGTTCCGCAAATACACTTGTCTTTGTTACACTAAAAAACTTATCCGGTAACGATAAATACGAATAGTCAAAATTAAATGGATTTTTTGTAAGCATAAAATATTTAGTCTTTAATGTTCAAATATTTTGATGAGAAAATATAAATATGTTGTTTTTTACAGCATACATGGTATGGTTTCCCAAATTTGATCTGCCTTGATATAGATTACGAGTTTTTGTGATGTTTAGTCAAAGATTTTTTACGATTGCATCCATGTATTTCCATTTCTTTTTCACTGATTCATATTTTTTGAAACATAATATGCCCAAGATATAAGAATCGGATGAATGACAATTAAACGAACCCACGCAATCCACAGTGGTACACATAAGCCATCGGGGATGCATCCGCCGATTTGAATAAAGTAAATGTGCGAAGGAATAAAAAGAAATAACAATACAATTATCCCGTAAGCTGATATTTTCCTTGTTTTCCCAAATAAAACTCCAATACCAAAAGCAGATTCCAACAGCCCGGAAGTAAAATTAATTACATCATTCCACGGAAGATAATCAGGAATCAAAGGTTTGTAAAATTCGGGATTTATAAAGTGGTTTACTCCTGCAAAAAAGTAGAAAAACCCCATGAACATGGTAATGGATTTAATAAGTATCATTGTAATGCCCATTTATAGTCGGTATGCACTTTCTTTAGGATAAGAAAAAAAGGAATCCACCAGATTACATCATTAGTGATAACTGTATAGCCGAAAGTAATTGGAGCATCGCCATTAAGGTAATTGAACAAGAAGCCGATGGGACCGAAAATTTTTCCTAAAAATCCGACGGCAACTATGGGCCAATGTTTATATGGATTATAGCTTGCCCACCAATAGCCCAAGCCATAAACACCTATGACCATACCCATACCTTGCCAAACCATGGGGTGATTTATGGCATCCATCCCCGCTAATGAGAAGAAATGCTGTGGATAGGCAATAACCCATAACCCCCAAATGATATTATATATTGCTGCTAATCTTAATGTTATCATGATATTGTTTAATGTAAGTAAAAATTAGTTTTTTAAGAATAAACACATTAACGCACGTAAAGTGATTTGACATCTATTTCTTTCTATTATTGATCAGCGAATACAAAGTATAAGAAATGGATTGCAATAAAACAAGAAATGTCTTAAGTTTTGAGACGTTTATATATACCTTCGGGTATAATTTTGACAATAGTCATAATGTACAGCCAAAAGAAAGGCGTGTATAAAACATTTTTTTTCTTTTCGATTGCATTAACGATAGCAGCTCCGACATCATCGGCTTTGGCAAAAAGAAAATTTTTAGGGATATCTGCGGTCATTGGAGTATCCACAAATCCGGGCAAAATCGTAAGTACGTGGACATTAAACGGCATAAGCCTATTGCGCAAACCGGAACAAAATGCTGTGACACCCGCTTTAGCTGCGCCATAAAGATAATTGCTTTGTCTGCCTCTTTCGCCTGCGACCGAACCGATAATCGCAATGGTACCGCTTCTTTGTTTTTTACATTGTTCAGCTGCTATGACAGCAAGTCCGACAACACTTGTAAAATTAGTATGAAGCTCATTGCATGTATAAAGAACATCTTGTTCCGCTTTTTCTTGATGTGTGAGTGAACCATGAGCAATGAGCACTATATCAAGATTTTTCATTGTTGCAAGGATACGAGAATACAGTGGTTGATACTGTTCGACATCAGTAAAAAGACAAGCGTCCGTATAAACCTGTTGTGCGCCGCGAACTCGCAAATCATCGGCAATAGCATTCAGTTTATCTTGTGATCGACCCACAAGATAAAATACCGTATTTTTTTGTGAGCAATACTTTTTTGCAACTCCATGCGCAATAGCACTTGTTGCACCAATAATTACTATGTTCATAAAGATTCCTTTGTAACTCGTCGCCAAAAAGTGGAAGAAAATTTGGGGTCTATATATTGTGAAAATTCCTGCCATTGCGGATAGCCGTTTTGGAATATTTCCGCTGACATTCTTGCGTCTTTTGCAGGGTATAATCTGCCGCCGGTTTTTTTTACAACTTCATCAATTGTATGTAATAACTGCAATGTTGATTCGCCACGCATTGCAAAATCTAAGGTGAGTGTATATCCTTC
>JAYRWZ010000266.1:0-3388 GCA_041917875.1 Chloroflexota bacterium
CATCCAACCGGCAATTCGTTTAGCCTCTAATTCGATTATTCCCGACGGATGGGAAATACGTATTAGTGATGAGGCGATTTCTGTTGGCATCAATCAACAAACGGTTTTCCCGATTGAGGTTAAGACCAATAAAAAATCAGGCATCGCGCGCTTTGTCATTGAATGTTATGATGGTAAAACACAAAGTATTTATAAAACACTTTCTTTTACTTTTGCTGCCAATAATCTGACAAAAATTCTTGTTGAAGACGCTACACGTGAAAATTACTCATTGATGAAAGATATTGCAAAAACACAAAAACGAAATTATCAATCAATGACAAGCGAAGAATTTTTACGCTGGTACACTGAAACTTCCAATCCTGAGACGGTAATTTGGAATTGTGGTACTCATGGTTTTATGAATGATGTGCACAGTGCTATTATACAAGATATGCAGAAACATAATATTGAGGTATTGTTAATTGGCGATGATCCTGTTTCACTTTATACACTTGAGGGTAAAGGTAATGATTTACTGAAACTTTTCGGTGCGAAGATAAAAGAAGTGCCTAAGTCGCCTAAGGGTGATGACGGAAAACGCACGTGGCAGGGTGTGAAATCGAACAGTACATTCGGCAACTTGCAAAATATTGCCATTCAATTACCGCAATTGAATCATTACTTGGGCATTGAAATTATTCCTGTTCCTTCATTAGAAGTGGACTCTAAAGATGCAGAAGCCATTATCACCGACAAACAAAATACATCAATAATTCACGGTATGCAGAGGGCATATAACTCAACAAGAAATGCTTATATGGCATTTAATTTGTCCTCGGTTAACGATACGACAATCCGTTACGCGCTGATCAATAATGCTGTAAATTGGTTGGAGCAATTAACAACATCCGTTCAAGACAAAAATGTATCAGTCAATGATGATCTTGTGATTATGCGCACTTCACAATATGTTGTTGTGAAAAAAGAACAGAGTGAATCCTTAATTGAAAAATGTATTGTATTTAATATCCAGGGTGGGAAAATATTTGAATATATCTCGCGCAATCAAGGCGAGAATGAGATAGTTTTACCGATACAAGACATCGCTTCAGGTACATACTTTATAGTTACTTATGGAAAATCCGGAATGAATCTAAAGAAGATACAACTGTAATCAATAGTTGTTATTAATCTGCCGGAAATGTCCCTCCCTAAAAAGGAGGGACATTTTTTTTCTTCCTATTCTTCGTAAAGTATAAATCTTTACAACAATTATTCATAGTGTTTTTTTCTGAATAAATAATCCAAAATATTATAGGATTTAATATTGCCAAGACAACTGTTCATTGTCGCCGATATAGTAGTGGTTTCCGGCAGTTGGCGTCATGTCAGTTATTATATTTGCTTGTGGTTCGAATATCGTGATTTTTCCGGTTAATTCAACAGTATTGAGAGCTGCGATATATTTGCTGTCGGGAGACCAAACGGGCATTCTGAAAAAACGTCCACTCACATAAAGTTGTGTGGGATTCGAGCCGTCAATACTCATTGTCCATAGCTGTCCATCTCGAATAAAAGCGATGAATCTACCATCAGGACTTACACTGGGATCGCTCACATTCGGAAAATCAGGACCTATACGTTTCATGGATGAAAAATCGGGTGTTACTTTATAAATCCCATTGTTCATGGATGTCCATCCGGCAACGACAATAGAGCCATCGGGTGCCCAACTTGGAGAAATCATGGGTTGTGATTGATTATAATCGCCAATAGTTGCCACAAGTGAGCCATTGCCACTATTTATCACGTATGAGTTAGGGTTGTGCACATTATCGCCCTCGTACACAATATATTGTTGATTATAAGATACGCGAGGTCTGTTCATATACTGTCTATATTTGGGTCCTGTGTAATCCGTTCCTAATAGTATCGTATTCCTATTTGCTCCAGTCATATCGCTGCGGATAAGGCGAACCATTGGATATTGTTCCACCGCAAGAATGTCACCATTTGCAAACATATCCGGATGCCGAGCATTCGTAAATAATTTGGTATTTGTTAGATTGCTAAGATTTAATCGGTACACTTCTCCTGCATGTGAATAGTATATAAATCCCTTAAAACCTTTTGTATCAGGGGCTGTCGTGTCGGAATTCGAGCAACCCGAAATTAATACTATACCGCATAATACCATTATGTTTACTATTGTTTGTAACATTGTTACTCCTTATATATTGTTAAAATACATATTACATTCGTCATTAAAGCATAAAGGAATCATATATTTATTTTTTTACATTAGAACGTTACAGAAAAATATATCTGACATTCTGTGTTATTTATGTTTATCTACACTACGGCATGATGAGTTTTCGAGTCATCAATGTTCTTATATTCACACACAGTAATTATGCTGTAAATTCTAATATTAAGTACCTTTCACATATTGCAGTTTACTGTGTTTCAAGGTATTGTGCATCGCAAAGCTGATGTCCTTCCGGTGTGGACAGTGCATATTGAAAACCGTTTTTCAAAGAAAATGCGCCATAATTGCCATGAATATCAAGAGCAATAAATCCTACCTGATATTCAGCCCAATCTTTTTGTTGTTGTGCAAGACGCTTCGCCGCCATTATGCAGGCTTGTTGGGCAGTAGCGCCATTACGCATATATTCAACGATAAGAAATGATCCGCACATTTTCATCACAGATTCACCGCGTCCCGTTGCCGCCGCTGCACCCACTGCTCCGTCCACATATAAACCGGCTCCGATAATTGGGCTGTCACCTACACGACCATGCATTTTCCATGCAATTCCGCTTGTGGTGCTGGCTCCTGCCAATAATCCTGTCGAGTCCATGGCAAGCATACAAATAGTGTCGTGATTTTCCCAATTAATTTCTGAAAATTCCTGCTTTTTTTTCCATTGTTTCCATCGTGTGCGAGCATCGTCTGTTAAAAGAAATTCTCGATTAATTCCTTGTGATTCGGCAAATTGTGATGCTCCTTCACCAACGAGCATCACCGTATTTGTACGCTCCATGACACGGCGTGCAAGAGTAATAGGATGTTTAATGTCTTTCACATACGCCACCGAGCCACAATTACCGTAATGATCCATTATACACGCATCTAAAGTGACAATACCGCTTTTATCGGGCAAACCGCCATAGCCGACACTCCGTACATCAGGGTCAGCTTCGCAATGGCGTACGCCATGTTCTACGGCGTCGAGAGCAGTGCCGTTTTGTGCAATAATTTCCCAAGCGACTTTATTCGCAGGCAATCCAAAATTCCATGTTGAAATTGCTATCATAATTGTTAAAAGTAAAAATTAAAGAGTTCCCAAAAGTGGAATAATTGCGCCGTTTATTCCTTTACCGGTGTCGGATGAGAGAAATA
>JAYRWZ010000267.1:0-2383 GCA_041917875.1 Chloroflexota bacterium
ATCATTGTATGTGACGTATCGGGTCTTCTGATAACAATTACTGTAATGTCGTCGTGTTGTTTGGCTTTACCTATAAATAGTTTTACATCTTGGATAATTGCATTTAATAAAGTAGGAGCAGTCCCGGCATAACGTTGAATTGCGGAGAGAAAATTGTCCATTCCATATTCACTTTTTTCATTATTCATTGCTTCTACCACACCATCGGTATAAAGAATAATTGCATCACCGGCAGATAAATCTATAACAGTGTCACGCGCCGATTTATCGAAAACATTTCCTTTGTCCAAACCAAGGGCAATTCCTCGTGATTCAAGCATAGTAGCTGTGCCATTATATGCCGTACGAACAACAATCGGATTATGACCTGCCTGAGCATAAGTGAATTGCATAGTGCGAATATCTAATACGCCATAAATCATGGAAATAAATTTACCGCGCTCCATAGTTTCGAAAAGTAAACGATTTACTCTTTTTAATACTTCTGCGGGTGAAAATGACTCATGTATTTGCGACACAATAACGCCTTTTGCTAATGTAATATAAAATGCTGCCGACATTCCTTTTCCGGAAACATCAGCTATCAATATACCGAGTTGATGTTCATTAAGTGGAAAAAAATCATAATAATCACCACCGACATCAAATGCAGGTAAGCAATACGCTGCAATATCAATAGAAGGGTATTGAGGCATTTTGGATGGCAAAAGTCTCTGTTGTACCACTTTAGCGGCTGCAACTTCATCTCGCATTCTTTGCTCGTCCTCGAAGCGAATAAGATAATCCGGTTTAAAATCTTCCTCTTCGACTTTTTCCGGTACACGAATAAATGCTAAACACGATACGGCTGCAAAAAACAACCACATCATTACCCACACATAAATGAGAGAGTCATGTGATTGTGTTGCCGGATAAAACATTAACGTCGATGAAATTAACTGTGCAATCATTACCGCCAATAAGTCGCCAATCATTAAAGTACCGAAAATAATAATACCCCTGACAAAAGCTTCGCCATACGATAAAATGCCGATATCACCTTGCAATGATGACATAGAAACAGTGTATATACAAGTCAGTAGCATTGCTGCCAAATATTTGAAACGATTGGGAAATCGTAATAGTCCCAATGTAGTGCCGGGTAAAGAAATTACTAAACCAATAATGGGAATAAACAGCAACATTGTTACATTTACAAATCCGAGATTACTCATCATTAGAATAAGCCCACCTTGAAATCCTTCGGCACTGTATAATCGGTCAATACCAAGTTTTTCTGCCATCAAAAATGTAAGTGGTGAGAGCAATGTGGACACAATGCCTGCTGTAATTCCTATGATTGCTGATCTGCCTATATAATATGATTGCCATGGCTTTTCCGTAATCCGTAATAAAGTATAAAACTTTTCTGGTATAGTCTTTTGGGCAAGTGCAACAAGCCCGCTCAATGGAATTGCTCCCATTAAAAAACCTAAGAAAATAAAATTAAAAAATACAAGCAGCACTATTTCTAACCATGACAACGCAGGCATTACCGCCATTTGAGCAAAGACAAAATAGCAAGTAATGGAAATAGATGCCCATAATAATACCCATAAATTTACGATTCTGTTCCGTAATTGGAAAATAAAGACAATAATCATTGAGATCAATGAGATGGATATTATTCCAACACAAATATATTTTAGAATTCCCGTGAACGACAGTGTTGGGGTGCTGATATTTCGTGTGGTTCCCGCTTCATAAAGAATAGACCATGAACCATGCCACATTTTCTCAGTATCAGCTTGGTCAGGCGGTGTAAGACTAATTTCGGCTTTGACTCGATGAAATTGTTTTCTTTCCAATCCCGCCCAATACGACATTGTTCTGTCCGATGGAGATATTGAATCGCGCACCCAGTGCGGAGAGTGCTTTTGTATCCTTTGCGGTAATAATTCTTGAAATTTCGCAAATGCTGATGCGGAATCGGTATTGACATCAATGGTGGGTAAGCCGCAAGTGTATTCAAGCAAAGTACCATCCATCCCTATCAAAGCTGAAAATAATAATGTACGCTCAACACGTGATCGTGATCGTTCGCCTAAAGTACTGTTCCCAAGTGAAAAATTGACACTTCTGTCTCGTTTATCGCGCCTGCGGACATTTATGCGATACGCAACGGTTGCAATATTTTGATGGGATAAGTATTCTCGTGCATTTGCTGTACCTAGTTTCTCACTAAGCCCATCGGTCAATGTTTGGTCAATGATTGGGCTGTACAGATAGATGAGCGAATCTTTTGGTATGCCGAGTTCATTAATGAGCGAATCGGCGGTTTGTTTGTATCCGTTTTTCAATGATGGCTCATCGGGCGAGATGCGCCAATAGCGTTGCAATGAAA
>JAYRWZ010000268.1:0-3706 GCA_041917875.1 Chloroflexota bacterium
ATTGTTTTCCGGCGATAATGGAGAAACATGGCAAAATCGTTCCGTAAAACGACAAGAATATTTTTATACATGTGCTTGGGCTGATGACAATACCTGTTTTGCAGGCGGTGATAAATTAGTATTTTTACGTTCAGAAAATAAGGGTATAGTATGGGATACTTTACCGATGCTCTATAAACCGCTTGACAACGCGTGGTTTGATGAAATATATACCATTCAGTTTATGAATGATAGTATTGGTTTTATTGCAGGACGATTAACTTTACCTACAACAGGCATAGATTGTGTTTATAAAACAATAGATAAAGGAAAAACGTGGTTTCCTACATATAAAGGTACAGTTTCTCTTAATCCAATTTTTTATAATACTCATAGAAATTTTTTTTCTTTGAAAGATATTATATTTTCTTTTGGTTATTTTTCTTCTCATCTTAGTCCTTCTTTTGTGACAAGTACAACAATGGGGGCGACATGGTCAAGAGCTTTATTACAAAAAACCATAATGCCGAGTTTCTTTGATATGGTCTTGAAAAATGAGAAAGAATTTTGGTTAACCACAGCACATGGAACATTGGTAACAATTGATATTCTGACACGAAAAACAAGAGAAGATACTATTATTCCTCCACGCATAATTAATAATAAAAAAGTCTTTACGAAAATCAGAGATATTGAATATAATTATGGATGGGGGCTGATGGTAGCCGATTCAGCACAATTATTTTTATGGGAATCGGAAAATCCTTTATGGAAGCAAATACCTTTTTTGCCTGATACAATAAAACGTGGTCATGCACGCAATGTCGTTATTATTGATAGTATGAAAGCGTTGATTCAATATCAATCATATACAGCAAATACGAAAGAATCAGATAGATTTATACTTCTTTTTACAATCGATAGAGGAAAACAATGGAAGAGAATTACTTTCAATCCTCATTACTATCTATATTTTGGCGATATACAATTTATTGATGTAAAGAATGGATTTTTGATAGCACAATCATTTGATTCCATCACACGTGTTGGCACTACACCACATATTTTCAAAACAGAAGATGGCGGCGAAAATTGGACAGAAATTTCCCCATCGCCCTCGCTTTTTAATCCGGAGCTTAATTACTTTGCGAATGGGAAAATCTATTTTCTTACGTCTTCAGTTGGGTATTGTATGGCAGGTAGTAAATATACATCAAAACCGAATGATAAAGATGGACCTAAATTACTTTATACATCAGATGGAGGAAAATCATGGACTATGCGTAATGATTCATTAGGAAGATATAGCGCAACAGTAGATCCTGTTACATTACTCTGGTTAGATGAAAACAGAGGATATTTTCTTTGTAATATTTATAGTGGTATTATTTATGAAACGACCGATGGCGGGATTACATGGAAAACCTTACAAAAGGATCATAATTTATTAGAAAGCACCTTCTATGGCTATTCTATGTTAAAACACGATGACAATATCTATATTGCAGGAGAAAAAAGTTCTCTGTATCGTTTTAATTCTTCGGGGCTTAGTTCCGTAGAAGCAGAAGAGCCGATTATTCTGCCGGAAGATAATGCTTCATCGTTTATTTATCCGAATCCGAATAATGGCAGATTTTCTCTACGAGCCGTTCCCAATACAATCGTAAGCGTCATAGATATTTTCGGTACTATTGTTGAAAACGGTATTACTGATGAAAGTGGTATCTGGCATAGTATATCAGAAAACTACGATACAGGATATTATAGAGTTCTTTTTACCCAAAATGATGGTACAAAAGGAAGTGCATCATTTATTGTAAAAAAATAAAAAGACAGTTTTAAGATAAGTAATGTCAGTTAAATATCGTAATCCCACAAGGGCTTTTTCAAGACCTTGTGGGATTTATAAGTGAAATGAGTACAATGCTAAAGCGAAGAAAGAATGCTATGGCAAGATTGCAGTGATGATTGAGATTGTCATTACTGATTTTCGAAATACAAAAGGACTTGATACTCTGAAAACACCAATACCATTTAATTCAGGGTATAGTTGCGCCGCCACATACCGTTTTTCTTTATGCCAATCTCTCGAATCAAATATCCATTTATTCTATAAAAACATGCACAGAGAAAAAGTGATGTGCGAGTATATTCTTCGCCATGAAAGCAATATCTCGTTCACCTTCACTGAATGACCATCACAAAGCCATCGTTAAAAGCATTGTATAGTTCTTATTTCCTTATGAGTGCGTATATTGCCATTAAAAAAGCACATATCACTCATTCTAAAGAACTGTATGCGTACTTTTCTTGTTTTTAGTTCCTTGTTCTTAGCTGTTGTTTCTGTGTCAGCGCAACAAAACTTTACCTTATCCGGCATAGTGCGAGATTCTGTGTCCGGTGAGGTGATTATAGGTGCAACGATACGCCTGATGGATGACAGTGTCTCCGCATCGAAGCCGGTGCGCGGCACCTATACCAATAAGTTCGGCTTTTTTTCTTTACCGAAAATCTTGCCGAAAACGTATCGGCTCACAGTCGGATATTTTGGCTATCATACTATCAATAAAAAGATTACTGAAGCTCAGTTCGACACGCTTACCCAATTGTCCATAATACTTTCTCGTAAAGAAATTGTGACAGAAGAAGTGGTGGTAACATCGCAGCGCAACGACAATAACAGCCCTGCCGATAATATTAGTACCGTCACCATACAGGGCGATTTTATCAAGGATATGCCGGCATTATTGGGTGAGACGGATATTTTTCGTGTGCTGCAATTACTGCCCGGTGTGAAGTCGCCTTCGGAATTGTCGAGTGGTCTGTATGTGCGTGGTGGCTCGCCGGACCAAAACCTTATTTTATTGGACGGTGTGACAATTTATAATCCTTCGCATTTGGGCGGTTTCCTCAGTACGTTCAATGTTGATGCCATGCGCGAAGTAAAGCTCATCAAGGGCGGTTTTCCTTCGGAATATGGCGGGCGGCTTTCAAGTGTATTGGATTTGACAATGAAAGACGGCACCAAAGAAAAAATTACGGGGCAGGGCGGCATAAGTCTAATTGCATCGCGGCTTACGGTAGAAGGTCCTATCAATGATAAAATGACATTTATGGTTTCGGGTCGCAGAATGTATCTTGATGTCTTGGCATCTTTATTTTTGCCTGAAGAGGAATCGGAGCAAACCCCAAGCTATTATTTCTACGACCTTAATGCAAAATTTACCTATCAAGTATCAGAAAAAGACAAAGTGACTGCAAGCGGATTTTTCGGGTCGGATGTTCTCAGCTCACCGGAAAGTGATAATGATGTCAGTTTTGATATTGTTTGGGGTAATTCTTCCTTGCATACAAAATGGATGCACATATTTTCGCCGGAGATATTTTCCAATTTTTCCTTTATTTATACGAATTATCGTTTTGGTTCCGAATTTTTGGATGATGATCAATCGAATTTATCTTTTTACACACGCTCTCGTATTCGTGATTTTACGCTCAAAAGTGATGTGACCTATTACAGCGATGCTTCGCAAACGATAAAATGCGGCATCGAAGCTACACGACATGAATTTTTATCCGAAGTGTCTGCGGATTTCGTCAATGGTAATTCGTCCCCCGTTTCACAAACAATAAGTGCTTTTGATGCAGCAATATATGTGCAAGATGAATGGTATATAACCGATGAATTATTTACTAATATCGGCGGAAGACTCTATTATTTTCAGAG
>JAYRWZ010000269.1:0-6180 GCA_041917875.1 Chloroflexota bacterium
AGCATATAATCAGCCACAGAACGTGAAGCCGTTGTGACAGTAACGGGGTCATCGCTGCCGCAACCAAGTAAAAAGATAATGGCAAGCATCAAAAAAATGTGTTTCATAGTACTGTTTCCTTTAAAATGTATGAATTATGTTTGAGTTCTCTCGTATCACAAAAAACAAAAAAACATGGGTGATTTACGGTTTTTTAATGAGAAGGAGTTCCGTAGTAACCTTTTCTAATTCTTTTTCACCTTTCAAATTTACTCTATCATATAAAGTCTCTGATTTGGACATCAATACACCCGGTGTAAAATATGTATCTTCTATTGTTTTATTGTTATTATAAGATATTTCAGAGCGTACATGAATTGTTGTAAAATTTCCTGCCTGTGTTGTAATGGGTACATCAAGTGCATGAATTTTTGAAATACCTACGCCACCTTCATCCAGCTCTCCTACATCCTGCAAAGTTCCTTGTTCAATTGGTCCCGTAAATAATTTTTGAATAGTATTAGTATTGGAGATAGCTACAATGGTATTATTGCTCATTGCTAAATATACAGTATCAACAAACATTGCATAAAATGGAGAATAATGATATGTTATCTGGAGACAGTTTCCAAGAACCGGATGATTATAGGCACGATTGAGAATAGTCAAAACAAGCGTATCTCGCTGTAAAAGTTCCGTTTTTCCATTAGCTTCGGTGAGAGTACGCTCTTCTCTCACCCAATATTCCGTACCGACAGGTCCATCATACATGTAATCAGCCACAGAACGTGAAGCAGTTTTGATAGTAACGGGGTCATCGCTGCCGCAACCAAGTAAAAAGATGATGACAAGCATCAAAAGAATGTGTTTCATAGTCTTACACCTTTGTGAAACGATTACACAAAGATAGGTAATTTACAAGAATATAAGTTATTTTCGTAGTAAACAATTGTATTATGAAAATATCTCATTTATATCATTTTTCCACATTTGAGTATAGTCGTATGATTATTGATACAATGTATCAACAGTGATTAAGATATTGCCATTCCTATGCTGAAGCTATATGGTCATACACTTTATTCAAAAAAAAATCCCTTCACATAGCTGAAGGGATTGTAGGAAATATAATTTTTTATGAGAGCGGCACTGTATAAGCATGAGTATTTTTCTTTAATGCTCTGCGTACCCATGCGCCATTTTCTTCGGCTGTGCGACGCACGGCAATCCTTTCGGCATTGCAAGGACCATCGCCATTGATAACGCGGAAGAATTCATCCCAATCAGGGTCACCTATTATCCATTGTTTCGTTTCCGCATCTTGATGTAAATCAACATCGGGAACAGTAAGCCCCAATTCAAATATTTTTGGCAAATATTGTTTGAGAAAACTTTGACGCATATCATCATTGGAAGCCATTTTTACTTTCCATTTCATCAGAATTGCGCCATGTTCGGAAACGGTATCGGGCGGACCGAAGAAGTGCATAATTGGTCTCCACCAACGATTAAGAGCTTCTTGCACCATTTCTCTTTGCAAATTCGTACCGGTTGCAAGAGTTACCACATTGTGATAGCCATAACGCAAATGGAATGACTCTTCTTGACAAATACGCTCAAGTGCACGGCAATACGGACCATATGACCCTTTGGAATTAGCTACTTGATTGATAATTGCTGAAGCATCAATAAGCCATGCAATAACGGCGGTGTCTGCCCATGTTTTTGCCGGATAATTAAAAACATTGGAATATTTGGATTTACCGATAAGCAAATCGTTGATCATTGCTTCACGAGATTTACCGAGAGTTTCTGCTGCATTGTAGAGAAGCTGACAATGTCCCGATTCGTCTTGAACTTTAGCCATGAGAGCCATTTTTCGTTTAAAACTTGGAGCACGTGTAATCCAAGTTCCTTCGGGTAATGCGCCAATAATCTCAGAATGCGCATGTTGTTCTATCATGCGAATTAATTGGCGACGATATTCTTTGGGCATCCAGTCATGCGGCTCAATTTTTTCGCCGCGCTGAATTTTTGCTTCGAATTCTGCAAGCCGTTCGGGGTCTTCACCTTCGAGTATATTCCGTTTCGGCTTGGAATCGGTCACTGATAAATTACCGTACATGAACGGCTCCTTTCATCAAAAATAGTGATAAAAAATAAGTATCACCACACTCCGAGAACCTGCATCATTTTAGACAGTTGCTTCCAATGATGGATATTGAGGCGTTTCTTCGCCTATGTGATTAATAACGATAACGCGGTCATTTTCATTGTCCGCATCAAATGAGATATGAACAGTCCAGCGAATATCCGGGATAAGATTACCCGCATTCTCAGACCATTCAACTAATTTTATGGTGTCCTCCGAATACATACAATCCCTAAAACCAATCTCGTTTAATTCCTCTTCGGATTTAATACGATACAAATCCACATGGTATATTGTGATTTCATCATTCTCAGGGGTTTCACCCGTGTATTGGTTCATTACCGTAAATGTTGGGCTTGAAACTATTTCCTCAACATTAAAGTAATGGCTGATCCCTTTGATAAACTCAGTTTTTCCGGCACCCAGATCACCAAAAAACAGTACAACATCTTGTGTACGTAATCGCTCGGCAAATGCAGTGCCTAATCTAAAGGTTTCTTCTTCAGAATGAGATCGGTAACTCTCCGCTTCCATTCAGTGTCCGTTTTTGTGAAACAATATCAATTGTCCGAAGCGCAAATTTATCATTTTGTTGCTTAGTACGAAAGAATTTTATTCCTTCTCTGTCATAAGAAACAAAAATCCCGAATCTCGAAACCGACATTCGGGTCTTGTGCTTGGTGGACCCTACTGGATTCGAACCAGTGACCTCTACCGTGTCAAGGTAACGCTCTGAACCAACTGAGCTAAGGATCCTTGCTGTTTGTGGGAACTGCAAAAATAGCCCTATTTTCCTTATCAGTAAAATTTTCTTCCGCTTTATTAGCTTAGGGCAATTGATGAGAGTAGAAAAAATTGCAAAGAATTTGCACTTGTTTTCCGAAATTTTTATAGTTTTGCGCTAAAATAATCGAAAAATTTTAGAATTTGAGCTGAAAAAGTTGAAAAACACCGACAAAATCATTTGCGCGACACTCCAGCAAAATGCACGCACTCCCCTTAGTTCCCTTGCAGAAAGAACCGGTTTGTCGGTTGCCTCGGTAAGCGAACATGTGAAAAAACTAGAAGAGCAGCATATCATTCACGGCTATTTTACGAAACTTGACCATAAAGCGCTTGGCTTTGATATTACGGCTTTTGTCTTTGTTGCTGTGGAATCAAGCACATATTATGAAGGTTTTATCGCACAATGCCGTATGATTCCTGAAATTATGGAATGTCATGCTATAACAGGTAATGGCTCGCATATACTGAAAATTCGCACAATCAACACATCTGAATTGGAACGATTACTGGCTATGGTGCAGCGCATCGAAGGCGTAAAAAATACTACCACCAATATAGTTCTTTCTTCTCATATCGAATCAATGTCTTTGCATTTAACTACTAATCAATAAATCACTTACAAAAGGATACTTCCCCATGACACATCATTCGGATTACGATGTTTTGGCAGCAGCAAAAAATTGGCGCACCATGATGCCCGAACTCGAAAAAATTACCGACATACAACAGATTTTTGGTGTGGACACCTTTTCTCTCGATCAAATGAGAGAAAAGCTCTCAAAACCGGTCTGGAAATCACTACAAGCAACCATAGAACGAGGGCTGGCTCTGGACCCTAATGTTGCCGACATTGCGGCACTTGCCATGAAAGAATGGGCACTTTCTAAAGGCGCAACCCACTATACTCACTGGTTTCAACCATTAACGGGCACCACAGCCGAAAAACATGAAAGTTTTGTGACACCAAATGCCGGCGGCGGAGCTATTGCGGAATTTTCGGGCAAAGACCTCATTCAAGGTGAACCCGATGCCTCTTCGTTTCCGAGCGGCGGATTACGTGCTACTTTCGAAGCACGAGGCTACACAGCATGGGACCCTACTTCACCGGCATTTATCGTTAAACATTCGAATGGGGCTACGCTCTTTATACCGACTGCTTTCGCCTCATGGACTGGCGATGCTCTTGATTATAAAACCCCTTTACTGCGTTCAATTGAAGCATTAAATAAACAAGCGATGCGTGCTTTGCAATTATTTGGCGTGCAGGCAAATAAAGTAGGAAGTACTGTTGGTGCAGAACAGGAATATTTTCTTATTGATGAAGAATTCTTTTTCCGTCGCCCCGATTTAGTCATGAGCGGCAGAACATTATTCGGCGCACGTCCGCCACGTGGTCAAGAATTGGAAGACCATTATTTTGGTTCGATTCCCGACCGTGTCTTATCGTTTATGACTGCCGTTGAAACAGAATTATATCGCCTTGGAGTTCCCATCAAAACACGTCATAATGAAGTTGCTCCTGCACAATATGAATTAGCCCCCATTTTTGAAAATTCGAATATTGCAGCAGATCATCAACAAGTGGTTATGCAAGTATTAAAAAACACAGCTCGTCGTTTCGGCTTAGTATGTTTGCTTCATGAAAAACCATTTGCAGGTGTGAATGGCAGTGGTAAACATGTCAATTGGTCTATGAGCACAGATAACGGTATAAATTTGCTTGAACCGGGCGATACACCTCATGCAAATATGCAATTTCTCTTTTTTTGTACAGCCGTCATTAAAGCAGTAGATACCTATGCGGACTTATTACGTATGTCGGTAGCATCGGCGGCAAATGATCATCGTTTAGGCGCAAATGAAGCTCCTCCCGCAATTATGTCTATTTTCCTCGGCGATCAATTAGCCGATGTGTTTGAACAATTGGAAAAAGGTGCTTTACGGAAATCAAAATCAGGCGGTTTACTTGGTCTCGGCACAAATGTATTGCCACATTTACCTCGCCATGCAGGTGATAGAAATCGTACATCACCATTTGCATTTACCGGCAATAAATTTGAATTTCGTGCCGTTGGTTCCAGCCAATCCGTTTCCTTCCCCATAACAGTATTAAATACCATCGTGGCGCAATCCATCAATGAAATGACCAATGCTTTACAAGCACGTCTGAAAAAGAAAGAATCATTGGAAACTGCTTTAAAAACTATATTAACCGATACAATTAAAAAACATAAACGTGTTGTTTTTAATGGCGACGGCTATGAGGATAAATGGCAAAAAGAAGCACAAAAGCGCGGTTTACCCAATCGTAGAACATCACTTGAAGCAATTGAGCAATTAATTCAAAAACACCATATTAAAGTATTTGCTGACCATGCAGTTCTTTCCGAGCGCGAAGTAGAAGCACGCCATGAAATTGCTCTTGACCAATATTTTAAAACAATAAATATTGAAGCTGAAACAACAGAATGGATTGCCTGTACTATTATTCTTCCGGCAGCGCATCAGTACATTGGTGAATTAGCTGCAATTGCAGAGAACTTAGCAGAAACAGGTATTCAATCAAAAGCACTTTTACGATCATTACAAGATATTGTCACAAAAACTGACGATTTATCGGAGAATTTAGAGATACTCAAAAAAGCTAATCGTGATTTAGGTGGCGATACCATCCACTCAAAAGCATATCACATGCGCGACAATGTTGTGCCTGCGATGAATAAAGTACGAGCAGCAGCGGATGAATTGGAACGCATTATCCCCGATAAATTATGGTCAATGCCAACGTATAGAGAAATGCTCTTTGTAAAATAAGATACTCAAAGTACTTACTCTGTTTATTTAATCTTCAAAAGCAGTTTACGATATATAGAATCGTAAACTGCTTTTACTTTTAGTACTTGACAACAATTCGAGTATTGCTAATTTTTTTATTATTCCCTTCTGCTTTCAAAACATACACACCCGACGGAACCTGCGAAATATCAAAAGACAGAGTGACATATTTATTATATTCTTTTTGCGAAAAGGTATTCGTTAGGTCGGCTACTTCAAATCCTGCGATACTGTACAGTTTAAGAGATACATTCGTTGATTCTCCTGCTTGGTAAATCCACATTGGAACCGTTAAAGAAGTCGTAGTGGGATTAGGGTACGGTTCAAATATCCATAATGGCGTTTCATAATCATTCAATTGAGACTCAATAATATTGGTAGTATTTTTTAATATTAGTTTATAAACATTACTTGATGCAACAATAAAA
>JAYRWZ010000270.1:0-19295 GCA_041917875.1 Chloroflexota bacterium
AGCGTAAAGGTTCGGTTGGTGATGCACTTACCAATATTGGTGCAATATATAGTTTGACCCAAAAGTATGATATGGCTTTGGACTATTTACATCAAGCATTAGAATCGCATATCAGTTCAGGAAAAAAAATTGGTATATCGAATGTGTTTTTGAATATTACGAATATTTATAGATTGAAAGGAATGTATGAACAGGCGGCTGAAGCATTGGATTTGGCTGAGCCGATTATCCATGAAGCCGGATCGGTGTATTCTCGTGCAATGCACTTACATTGTAAAGCTCAACTCTTGGCAAAAAAAGAATATAATAGAGCCAATCCTGAAATTGCCGAACAATTATTTAAGGAATCACTTGTGCTGTTTGGTGCTGCGAATACTAAAAAAGAGCTCTATGAAGTGAGTTGTGGTTTGGCTGCGCTTTATAAAGAGCAAGGACGATGGAAAGAAGCAGGGGAACTTTTTGAACAATGTCTGGAATTGCAAAGAATAGTGTTTTCGGAAGAAAGTCAAAAAGACCTCACGCTCTTCGATTTAAAGCAAAAAGTTATTCTTGCGGAACAAGAAAAAAAATTAGCCGAACATGAAGCAGAAATACATCGTTTGCGGAGTATTGAACTTTTACAAAAAAATGCTCTTGTCCAAAAAGAATTAGAAGCAACAATTGAGATCATTGTCCAAAAAAACTCTTTGATCAAAAAAATTAATGATACAATAACGGATGCCGTTCATCTGTCTGCTCAACAAAGTCGCCAAACATTATACGATCTATTGGATTCTTTGGAAGCACCGCATACGGCAGAAGCGGAACGCAGCCGCATACAAGCCCAAATAAAAACAGCGTACAATTCATTTATTCAGAAATTAGAAACTGATTACCCTGCTTTATCCGAAACGGAGCTTAAAGTCTGCACTCTTTTGTCTATGGGGTTGTCATCATCAAAAATTGCCATTACTTTTGGTGTATCGCAAAGAACAATCGAAAAACATCGCGAGCATATTCGTAAAAAATTGGGTTTGCAAGAACAAAGTTTAACCGCCTTCCTTCAGCGCTATTCTGTGGACTGAAAAAAAATTAGTCACTACGTAGGTTATACGTACCCCTTATGAGAGAAAGGAGAGATAGTTTTGCATTTAGTTATCTCAATGCTTGATTTCTCATTTTCTTTTTTACAATATTTTAGGAGGTAGTTCCATGAAACTACGATGTCTCTTTGCGGTATGTGTGCTGTTTGCAGCACACACGATGTATGCGCAGCAATCCGCCCAATTTTTGGCAGATATTAAAAATGCTCACGGTTTGGAACATGTTCAAACAATAACACTTAACGGTGTTATGACACAAATGGATCAGACAACCATAGTGTCGTATTTATGTCGCAATGACAATCACGCTCTTATCACGATGCGTACCCCCGAAACAGGTCTAAACCAAATGGCTTACAATGGCAATGATGGGTGGTTTACCAGCGAAATGGCGGGCGGAACTCGCAAAATGCCTCTTCGCTCTATGTATTTGGAAACCACTCGTGCAACAGCAATCATGATGGGATTGATGACTCGATTGGAAAAAGCAGTATCATTTACTATTGAAGATCGCATCACCGAACAGAGCAGAACTTTGATTCGTGTACGTGCTCATATTGCGGAAAATGATGACAGAGTATTGTATTATGATGCTGCGACCATGTATTTAGTCCGTGAAGTGCGTAAAGAAATGAATCAAGGTTCGCTCGATGTTGTGGTCGAGTATGGTGATTATCGCCGTATCAATGGCGTGGCATTGCCGCATCGTGTCGAAAAGAAAATAGGCAATGATATTATTGCTGTCTATGTTTTCGATACAGCCAAAATCAATATGCCGATGGCTGATTTTATTTTTGACAATGGTGTTAAACAATAATTATATTTTACCACAATATTCTGAAAAATTATGAAAACATTCTATTCTTTTTTGATAAGTATATTCTTATTGTGCAGTGTGCCTGCATCAGCTCAGATTTCCACCAAAGGCACGGATTTTTGGTTAGGATTTAGTGAAAACTATGAAGCTACCGGTTTTTTAAAAGTTTTTATAACTTCCGATGTTGCTACGACGGGCGTTATTACTGTTCCGCAGTCGGGTTATACAGAAAATTTTACGGTTGCAGCTAATTCCACTACGATGATAATAATGCCATTCAATACTGTTTATAATGCAGGGTCGGAAACAGTGCAAAATACAGGTATTCATGTTACCACAAATGCACCTGTTTCTGTCTATGCTCTTAATGAACAACCTTTTACAAGCGATGCAACCGGCGTATTACCCACACCTGCCTTGGGAACTGTTTATACTGTAGCCGGAGCAAGAGATAATAACTTTAAATCACAATTTCTTATAGTAGCTACGGAAGATAATACTGTTGTGACAATTAATCCTACAGTACAAACCAATAGTTTCCGTTCAGCAAATGTACCATTTGATATTACCTTACAAAGAGGTCAGACTTATCAAGTACAATCACGTTTGGCTAATGCAAATCTTAATGGATCAACGCTGTCCTCGACCAAACCAATTGCAGTATTTGCCGGTGGTAGATGTACAAATATTAGCGGTTGTTTTGCATGTGATCATATATTCGAGCAAAATATGCCCACAAACCGTTTAGGACAGAACTTCGTTATTGTTCCCCTTGCCTTACGGACTGTGGGTACATTTTATGATGTGGTTGCCACGGAAAACGGCACAACAGTGCAACGTAATGGGGTTGTGGTTGCTACACTTAATGCGCGCCAGACATTTAGTTTTTCGACGACACAACGTGAAGTTATCACAAGTTCTGCACCCGTTGCTCTTATGCAATATAGCCCCGGTTCTTCCTGCGACGGAGTTGCCTCCGACCCATTTTCTGTCTATATACCGCCCGTCGATCAAATGATTGATCGTATTGTTTTTAATGCATTTGAGACACCCAATATCCCATCGTATTTTGTCAATATTGTCACAGCAACATCCAATACAAATAATATTACTTTAGATGGTGGTCCTGTCACCGGATTTAGTACTATTCCCAATGATCCGACAATGTCAGCTACAACAGTATCTGTCAATGGCGGAACGCATACGTTGGATGGCGGCGGCGGTGAATTATCGGCAATGATATATGGCTATGGTAGTTTTGATTCTTATGGTTATCTTGCCGGAACGGCGGCAACTGCTTTACGAGGCAGTGATATTATTGTCACACCGGAATTTAGTTATATGCAGAATATACCTTACATTGATTATCGAGCAAATGATATCACCACAACAAATTCCGTTGCAGTCATGGGATTAACTGTGCGTGATGGGGGTGCCACCGCGCCCGATAATGACGGTTTCACTACTACGATGACTTCCTTAACCATTGATGTCAGTCATCCGGCTATGATTCGCCGCCTTGCTATTTATGATGGCATTAATGAAATAGCAGAGGTGTCTATTCCTTGTTGCACAACAACCGTGGCACAATTTACGGGATTGAATATTGTTGTGCCGGATAATGGTACACGTACACTTGAGCTACGAGCCACATTTACAGAATCGGTGAATGATAATACTCAATTGCAGTTTCGCGTTGTGGGAGCGGTTTCCGTACCCGGCGGCACAGAATTTCGCGATCCTGATGGCGGTGGAGCTGCAAGTTCATTGGATGGTGATGATAATCGTTTGGAAGTCATTGCCGACCGCTTGCGCTTTGTGGATCAGCCGTCTGATGTGGATGTGGATGTGATGATGCAACCGGATGTTACGGTTGAAGCTATTGATGAATTTAATAATCGTGATCGTGATGTTGATGGACGCGAAGTGTTTATTACCAATCGCCGACTCAATAATTCTCCCGAAGCTGCATTGATGAATGAAGACGGCATAGCACGCTATGGTACGCTGACTTTTGGTACTTCTTCTCCGTTTGAACAATTAACCGCCTCATCACCTGGCTATCAACCGGGTATCAGTACAGCTTTTGCTATTAAAGGTGCGAGTGCAACCGGAAATAGAATCCTGCATCTCAATGCGGGCACACACTCCGGTCCCGATGGCACATTAACAGGTTTTTGGGATGACCTTGCCGGTAACGATGATAATGGAGAGCAATCTGTCATGGCTCGTCGTCCTGCCTTACGCAACAGTGCAGCATTTCTTATCAATAGTCATCCTGTGGTACAATTCGGAGTTGGTCGCGGTATGCAAATCAATACACGTTCGGAATTATCCGGTGGTACAAGTAAAACCATGTTCGCAGTCATTCGCACAGGTGCCAATGTGACGTCACGACAAATGATCATGGAGTTTGGCGGTATCCCAGGTGGTTTTAATATGTATATAGACGGTTTCCGTTTACATGCAGGCGTATGGGATCAGTTGCGTGCATGGCATTTGAATCGTCAAGTATTGCCCAATCGAATTTACTTGGTACAATATGTCTATGATGGCACTCGCAATCGTCTATCGCTGAACTCAACAAGTTTTCTTATTGAAGCAGCATCATTGGCGGTTAATTTCCGCGACCCCAACATACAGGGCGGTAATCAGTTGAATGGTGTCGGTGCTGTTGTGGAACAAACGCGCTATCATAATGCCTATTCCTTTTTACCATTCGGCGATCCATTTTTGGGTCAAATCGCTGAGGTTGTTATGCTTAATACAGCCGATGTTACAGAAAGAACAGCCGTATTTGATGAATTAAATCTTAAATATAATATCGGTGCGCCGGGCAATCCTTTGCTCAAAGAAAGCGATGAGGAAGTTATAGCGGATATACCATTACCATCGGTAGAGTTAATGCCAAATCCGGCAAATGACCTTATTACACTTTTCAGCAATGGTGCTGCTATCAGACAAATAACCATTACAACAATGGAAGGTGTTGAAGTGCAAAAACTTTATCTGAGCGGCGATTATACAACCCGTACTTTTGAAACAAACCGCTTAGCTGCGGGTATGTATCGTGTGTCCGTAAAAACAACGGAAGAAATTGTGAATATACCTTTGACAATTGTCCGTTGATATATTCATTACCGTGAAACGAAGCCCATTCCATCGAAGGAGTGGGCTTTTTTTTATGCTGTGAAAACAAGAAATTCACCATTTTTGAAAAATATTTTTATCAATTTCGGTCATGACAATGAAAACAATAGCTGTGTTTTGCGGTTCAAGTTCCGGCAATGAGGAAGTGTATGCACAACAAGCATACACATTGGGTTCATATTTAGCTCTCAATCATTATTCTTTGGTCTATGGCGGAGCATCTATTGGGCTGATGGGTGCCATTGCCGACGGTGTATTAGATAATGGCGGTAAAGTCACCGGCATTATCCCCTCTTTCTTTACCAATAAAGAAATTATGCATCAGCATTTGACGGAATGTATTGTCGTAGAATCCATGCATGAAAGGAAAATGAGCATGTATAAACTCTGTGACGGTATTATTATTATGCCGGGCGGCTATGGCACAATGGACGAATTTTTTGAAATATTGACATGGGCGCAATTGGGATTACATACGAAACCTATCGGTATATGGAATATTGAAGGATTTTATGACCCGCTGTTAGTTATGATACACACCATGGCAAAAAAAGGATTTGTCCGAGAAGAACATATTCCTTTATGTATAGTTCACGATAATTATGAGCAATTACTTGCATTAATGGATTCATACTCCCCTCCCCGCCTTCGGCAATGGATTGAGGAAAAAGAACTTTAATACAGGATATGATTGTGAATGTACTTAGGTTATTAGCATGTCACGTTTTTCTTCGCAATTATGATAGTATGAATTTCAGTGTTTTTTTCTTTCCTTGTATATGGTATTTTCAATATTCTAAGGTCGCCAAAATGATTTTCAGTCAGTTGTACGCAAAGTTCATTAAGATTGTAAAAATAGAAATAAACTCTGTCTCCCGTGCTTCCGACTTGGAAATCGGATTTATTTGGATCACCTTCGACAAAACTTATATAAAGAAGCCCATCATCATTCAGTACATTGTAACAGTCGGTGATAAATTTGTAACTGTCGTCATAGGATAAATATGGTAAACAAAATCCACAAATAATTCCATCAAAAGTTGTTGTGAGGCCATCAATATGTCGCATATCCATAATGGCAAAATTTGCTGTCGGATTATTCTTTTTCGCAAGTTCAATCATAGTGGGTGCACTATCAATGCCAAGAATATCAAAGTCAGGTCGCGCTGATAAAAGATATTTTGTAATATTACCCGGTCCGCAACCAATATCTAAGAGTTTTGCATTTTTCTTCGTAATGGAATTGCACACAATAGTGTAGGTTTCATTGTAAATGTCCAATTCCATGAATTTGTCTTGATACAATGAAGAGATTTTATTCCAAGTTTCTGATGTTTCCTTATATCTGTCCATTGTAGTACTCTTTGATTATGCTGTAAACAAATTTTTGTAACCGGGTAATTGATTGTTCTTTTAATATGTTAGCCATAAAATTTATCTTCTCCCCATTTAACAGGATTATTGATTATGTAATTTGTAATAATATGATAGGATTTCTCATTGCGGATAATGTGTTCATAATAATTGCGTTGCCACAATTTACCATCAAATGGTTGCCACCCCGAATTTTTCACCCCACGTATATATTCATTGGTTGTCATTGTTTTAAACCATTGCACGACACGATATAGGGGCGAACCGATGTGTTCGCCCTCTGTTTTATCACGATTATTGTTGCTGTATTTATCACGATTATTCGTAATTGAAGAGGGGCAGACACGCAGGTCAGCCCCTATTGCCCCGACATTTTCTATGATACAATGAAAATGATTGGGCATGACAATCATTTGATGACATTTAATATCAGGGAATTTGTTTTCCAATTCATAATACCATTTTTCAACCATTTTGCCTGCATCATTCAAAATCATTTCAGGGCACACACGCAGGTTTGCTCCGGCAATTTCCCCAAACAGACATTTTCGTTTTTGGACACATATCGTTATAAAATACAATCCCGTTTGGGAATAATCGTATCCTTTTAACCGTATGGAACGCCTGTGATGAATATGTGGGTTATAGTTGTTCATTTTGTTATTGGCAATGTGCTTTCCGGTATTCCATTATACTCGTGATTTATTGAAATGGGCTTTATTTTTTTGATCGTAAAATTAGTTTTTAAAATTTTGTTGCTGATAAAAATTATATTCAAATTGTTGTTAGATACACATCTCTCTTCTTAACGCAAAGCATCTTTTCGTTACCCTCAAAATTACAAAAGTTTAGCAGCACTGACAAACGTGGAGTCTTGATACTATACCGGAAACAGAGTGGTTTTTGTAGCTTTGGTGTTTCATATCCTGATATATCAGGAATATCTCTACAAGAGCTGTCATCTTGGTGTAAAGTATATAGGGGGTTTTTAAGACAATGTTATGTATGAACGTTAATGTCCGCTTTTTTCAAAAACGGACATTAACACCGTAACAGCAATTATAGAGGAAGCAAAGTGGTTTTGTAATCTTCGGTATTTGAAATTTCGGCAAGAAAATCAATCCTGAAAATCACCGTAATTATTTATGTATGGCATAAAACATTAAGCAGTCACAACCGAAGCTGCAAAATGAAATAAAGCATGGAAGCCGGATAATTCAATTACTTGTTTCACATTGTCATTAATGCCGCACAGCACAATTTCACCACCTTTGGATTTTAATGTTTTTTGTGCCGTTAGCAATACTCTCAGCCCTGCGCTGCTGATATATCGTATTTCTCTCATATCAAAAAGAATACGTTTGGTTTGGGCAGTCAAAAACGGCTGAAAATACTCATCAAGATTATCTGCTGATGTACTGTCAATAGAGCCGTTCGCCGTAACAATAATAGTGTTATTATCCGATTCTGTATGTGTAATTGTAAGCATTATTATTATCCTTTCTGTTAATTTGCTTCATGATCGCCTTTGTGAAAGCGCACATCTTTTGGTGGAGTATAATCAATTTTAATATTTTGGAAGTAAGAAACATCGAAAAGTTTTTCCATACTTGCAAGTCGGTGTTTTTCTTTGGCACCGGGTATGAGCATATCTTTCCAATGCATCCATTTTACCTGTGCTCTGAGCAAGGCGGTTGTCAATTGTCCCGAATGTTGTGGGTAATGGAGAGCATCTGCCAACTCATCGCCGAGTAAACCTCTGGACACGCTGTAAATCTTTTCTGTCAGTTCTTCACGCTCTTTTGGGTCAGTCACATTCGCAACTACCGGCGCTGCATGAATAAGAGTATGCACAATACGACGAGCGTCATCATCCACATTATGATCGAGATCCCAGCCCATATTGAAAATTTTTACACCTTCTTCGACAGTATCAACAAGCATATCCGCAGGAATACCCATCAGATAACCCATATATTTCCAAACATTCATAAACCCGGCTGAACGTTTTTCACTTTCTACCATTCCTAACATCTTACCTGTTTCCCACAACATTGCCGAAAAAGCAACATAAGCAAATGTCGTATGCGCTGAATGTAAAGGATGCCCAAGACGAGTCGAATCCCATTCACCACGTTTGATAAATAACTGTCGTAAATGTGCATGTATCATACGTATCCGGACACTCAGTTTGAAACCGTCACCAAAACGTTCCATACCTCCGGGTAAAAACGATTCAACAAAGTGACGATTATTTGCACGTAAACGCGATACACCGCTTTCTTCCAAACGATGTGTTGCCGCAAAAGGTTTGTTAATGGATGTC
Source organism: Chloroflexota bacterium (assembly GCA_041917875.1). Lineage (GTDB taxonomy): Bacteria > Bacteroidota > Ignavibacteria > Kapaibacteriales > UBA961 > UBA2353. The sequence continues at coordinate 8,750 of JAYRWZ010000270.1, forward strand.
ATGAAACCCAAGGGAAGTACGCGCGCTGTGAATGATGCAAGAAACACCTCGCTGTGATCTAAAAACACTTCTGTGCCCGTTTTCATCATCTCGCGATTGACCCAATACGGCACACGATCTATATTCTCTTCAAATAGACGTATAAGTGAGTCGGGTGCATCGGCTATCGTGTCAATGCCTTCATCCAATGCTTGAGCTAAAACATGCATCAAATCATGACGACCTAAGGTATGAAATTCTTCGACGACAGCATCGGCAAGTGGGTCACCTACTAAAGTATAGGCGAGATATGAGTCAACTTGCGATCCGTACTTCTCGCGTACAACGTCATAACGCTCACGAAATATTTCCGGGAAATAAAAACCTGTTCTGTACATACTGCAAATGGTATAGTTGTTGAAAAATGATTAGTTATTGTATATTCAGTACTGCAAATTTAGGGTTATTTATGAACAGTCAAAATAAAAAGTATGTTTTCTTCTGTTATTCATACTTTTACGACAGAGCATTTCGAAAACAATGCGATTTTTTGATTTTCAGTGTTTCAAATCCTTACAAATCAAGAAAATCAATCCTGAAATCTCTACAATCTCTGTAATCTTGGCATAAATCTCCTAATTTTGCTTTAGAAATCTTCTTATACATATCCGATTGATTGACTATGGCAACACTTTTTCTTGATGGTAATTCTTTGACAGTAGAGCAACTTATTTATGCTGCCCGTGATTATTCGTCCGTTCTTAGTCTGACAGAATCATCGCGTTCTGCGATAGAGCGTGCGCGTGGCATTGTGGATGACTGGGTTGCCGAACACAGAGTGGTTTATGGCATAACAACAGGGTTCGGTGAATTTGCGAATGTTGTGATTAACCCTCATGAGATTGAAGATTTGCAGGAGAATCTCATCATCTCGCATAGTGTGGGCACCGGAGAATATCTGCCGGATTATATTGTGCGTGCCATGATAATCTTACGCATTAATGCTTTAGCCAAAGGTCATTCGGGTATTCGATTATCGACGGTGGAAGCACTGATAGCCATGTTCAATGCGGGTATAGTACCAGCTATTCCCTCACAAGGTTCTGTGGGAAGCAGCGGTGATTTAGCGCAGTTATCGCATATCGCTTTATCATTGATAGGAAGAGGCGAAGTATTAGGCGCGGATGGCGGCACGGAAGAGTCGTCAGAGGTATTGAGACGTCATGGTATAGAGCCGGTCCGATTAAAAGCAAAAGAAGGTCTGGCATTGATTAACGGTACGCAGATGATGTGTGCTTATGGTGCCTTTGCAGTATTTACTGCACAGCAATTGGCAGATAATGCAGATGTTGTCGGGGCTCTGACCACGGATGCGCTGCGTGGCACGGATAAAGCATTTGATGAACGAATTCATGCTTTGCGCGGTTTTGCGGGACAAATGCGTTCTGCGTATAATCTTCGTGCATTGCTTGAGGGTAGTGAAATACGTGTTTCCCATTTAGAAAATGATGATCGTGTGCAAGATGCTTACTCACTTCGCTGTATGCCGCAGGTACATGGTGCTTCACGTGATGCCATTGATTATGTCTATAAAGTCATTGCTACGGAACTTAACTCTGCTAATGATAATCCATTGATTTTTCCCGAAACAGGTGAACCGATCGAAGGAGGAAACTTTCACGGTCAACCATTGGCTCTTGCCTTAGATTTTTTGGCAATTGCTTGTGCTGAATTGGCTAATATTTCGGAACGCCGCACAGAGCGCATGGTCAATGGTGCATTAAGCTGTGGTTTACCTCGGTTTTTGACAACCAAAGGCGGTGTGCAATCGGGTATGATGATAGCGCAATATAATTCTGCGTCTATTGTGTCGGAAAATAAAGTACTGTGTCATCCGGCGAGCGTTGATTCTATACCGACAAGCGGTAATCAGGAAGATCATAATTCTATGGGCAGTATTGCCGCACAAAAAGCATGGAAAGTGGTACAAAACAGTATTTCTGTGATTGCCATTGAAGTGTTATGTGCTGCACAGGCAATAGAATTTCACCGTCCGTTAAAAACAAGCGAACGTTTAGAGCGCGTCATGGCAGCCGTGCGTGCTAAAGTACCCTTTGCCGAAACGGACAGAGTGCTGTATAAAGATATTGCTGCTGTGCGTGCTTTAGTGGCTCAGGGTACAATATTGGATGCTGCGGGAATGGCGGAGATTATGCGATGAAGCAGACACTTCAGACTGTAATACTCCATTGTGTGCTTTTACTTATAGCCGTAGGAATGATATTCCCCATGTTTTGGATGATTTTACTATCATTGCGTGATCATCCCGAAAGCTATGAGACATTTCTTTCTTTATTGAATGCGCCGACGGTATTACGCAATTATGCCGATGCTCTGGGCTCCGATACTTTCGGTATATATTTTTTAAATTCTGTTGTCGTAGGATTATTGGTTACCGTGGGTAATATGCTGTTTTGTTTGATGTGCGGCTATGCTTTTGCACGTCGGGACTTTATAGGAAAACCCATATTGTTTATGACAATTCTGGGCGTCTTAATTATTCCGCCTCAAGTGATAATGATACCATTATATCGTTTGATGGTGCAATTCGGTTGGATAAATACCTATTGGGCATTAATTGTGCCGTGGATGGTGACTCCCTTCGGTATTTTTTTGCTGCGACAATATATACAAGGTTTACCGACGGATATTGAAGATGCTGCAAGGATTGACGGTGCCGGTGAATGGTATATCTTATTCAGAATTGTCATGCCATTATGTAAACCTGTACTGACAGTCTTGGGTATTTATATATTTCTCGGAAATTGGAATTCATTTCTTTTTCCATTTTTATTTACCAATGAAGAGAGTATGAGAACACTCCCTGTCGGATTGGCTTTTTATATAGGCAAACAATCTATTGACTGGGGTCATCTGATGGCGGGTGCGGGAATTTCTGCTATTCCGGTTCTTGTATTGTTTATTGTGTTTCATAAGCAAATAATCCAAGGTTTAACCGCCGGAGCTTTGAAAGAGTAAGTGATTTTACAGTATGGGTTTGTGATGTACTGATTTCTGAAAGTAACAATTTTTGACGGAGAATTCATGGCAAATCGTTGGGGAATTCCGCACGATGTGGAAACTGCTGTTATAGCACGCGATCAATCATGTGTGTATTGCGGTGTTTTGTTTGAAAATAAGAGTACAACATCAAAAAAAACATGGGAACATATTATTAATGATACAGCATTGAATGGTGCAGATAATATAGCACTTTGCTGCCGGTCATGCAATGCAAGTAAAGGTAATAAAAGACTCAAGGATTGGCTGCAAAGTCCATACTGTCAACAAAAAAATATCAATAAAAACACGGTGGCTTCTGTTGTGAAAAAACATTTGCAAAAGTAATTATTCCACAAATTGCAAAGCGCACAAGGATGCATATTTTCCGCCGAGCGCAATAAGTTCTTCATGTGTCCCCGATTCGATAATTGAACCTTTGGCAAAAACCAGAATATTGTCGCATTGACGAATGGTGGATAAGCGATGAGCAATAATAATGGTTGTGCGTCCGCTCATAAGTCGTTCCAATGCTTGTTGTATGAGTTGTTCACTTTCCGAATCGAGCGAACTAGTTGCTTCATCCAAAATAAGTATAGGCGGATTTTTGAGAATAGCGCGTGCAATAGCAATTCTTTGTCTTTGACCACCGGATAATTTAATACCGCGTTCACCGACTATCGTATCCATGCCTTCGGGAAAATTGCGAATAAAATCTGCCGCATTTGCAAGTGTTGCCGCCTGCCATATATCTTCATCACTTGCGTGAAGATTACCATAAAGAATATTATCACGAATAGTGCCACCAAAGAGGGTGATGTCTTGCGGGACAATACCGATTGCCTGGCGCACAGCACCCAAAGGTAAACTGTCTGAGGGTAAGGAGTTGAAGGTAATAGTTCCTTGTTGGGGTGCATATAAGCGCTGTATAAGGGCTGCCATTGTTGATTTTCCCGCGCCGCTTTCTCCAACAAATGCCACTCTTTGTCCTGCTTGCACAGAAAGAGAAATATCACGCAATACATTGACATCAGGACGTGAAGGATAAGCAAATGTCACATGACTAAAATGGAGTGAGCGTAATTCCGAAGTGTGCAAAGTATCATGAGGGAAATCATCATGTTCTGCTGTCTCATTGAGTATTTCTTGAATCCTGACAGCCGCACCGAGTGCTCTTTGCACTTGGCTGAGTAATTCGGCAAAGCTGCCCATTGCCCCACCGACGAACATAGCATACATAAGAAATGTAGCAAAATCACCAAAGGTTATTTGTTGTTGTTCAATAAGGGAAGCACCATACCATAATACGCCGGAAATACTGCCAAAAAAAGCAAAAAGTATAAATGACACAAATGCCGAACGCATTTTGGCGGTGAGTATTGCCAAGTGTACGGACGTATGCAGAGCTGTGCCATAACGATGAGATTCATACTGTTCATTTCTATAGGACTTAACGCTGGCGATTGCTTGTAAGGATTCTTCAACAACCGTAGAAGCATGTGCAAGAGCATCCTGGGTTTTTGTGCTGTGTTTACGAATACGTCTGCCAAAAAGTACTGCAGCGGCAATCAAAACCGGCAATGCGGTAAGTATGGGCACGGCGAGTTGTAAACTTTGTGTCATAATAAACACAATTCCCCCAAAAAGAAACACCGTTTGACGTAATATTTCAAGCGAGGTAAAACCCAAAGTCTCTTGTATTTGTGTTAAATCGGCTGTTAAGCGTGACCCAAGTTCTCCTACCCTTCTTTCGGCAAAAAAACTCATGGGTAAACGCACTAAATGTTCAAAAACATGGGTGCGTAATTGTGCAACTACTTTTTCGGTGATAGTAGTAAGTTGCACAGAAAATATATAACGAATAATACTTTGTATGGCAATAAGAGCCAGAAGACCGAGAGCTATTTGACCCGCAGAAAAAGTAACGGTTTCGGGATGCAAGACTGCATCGAGCAAACCACCGGTCAGTCGTGGAAACAGTAAACCTACTGACGCTGTAAGAGTCATAAATATCAATGAGATAATTGCTCGAAAAGCGAAGGGTTTATAAAGAGAAAGTAAAAACGATAATTGACGACGCGATTCCACACCTGAAAGTCGTTCAGAAGGAAAACTAGATTTTTTTGCCATATATAATGCTCATAATATGGCGCGGAGACGTATCTGTCGCTTATGGTATTTTTACAAAATGAAAATTTTAGACATGTGAGTACATACCTTTATTTAGAATATTATTGTCGAATAATCAGCCTTGTCTGATAGAATGTGAGAGAAAAACAATGTCGCTGCTTCATCTGTCATTGTGAATATACCGAATCAACAGATATCGAGGATTGACTACCAAATTGCATTGTTTTTGCAAAGCTTTGTAAACTACGTCGTAATGTATCGGCATAATCACTTCTGATTGCATAACACGATACTTTATCTCCGCCGATAGCGCAATCATTATGTCCTAAGACAAAAGTACCTATATGCTTCCAAGAATGTGGCACCCCTTTTTGTCCTTTATTTCCGAAAATAAAACCGGATTCTAACCAGTCCCGATAAACAAGAGCAAATGCTGCATTGTTTTTTTTGCCGAATTCTTCTAAAAAATTCGGTGTATAGCTATGTGATTTTTTTGCCCGAGCAATATCGAATGTTGCCAAACCATACGCATCTATACAATGAATATCCGTAAAATAACAAGCCGCACCAATATCATTCATTATCACGCGGCTCTGTGGAAAATACTGCTTAATAAACCGAGCCATCTGTATCTGTTGTAAATAAATATCACGTGCATAGCGAAGAGGTAATGTATAGCCGTCAATAGTACGTATGACCGTGCCGCCCATGATTGCAATAATGAGAATATAGACACTGTAACGCATTACTATATGTGATGAAAATAATCCGAGTGTAGTGTTGCGGGAAATCACAATGCTCACAATTGCCATCACAAGCAAATATGCTTCATAGCGATAGAGCCAGCCGAATTGCGCAAATGCACTGTGGAGAAAAAAAGTAATGACTGTTGTACAAGTAATAAAAAATTCGTGACTTTTATCCTTGATTTGTTTGTATAAAATAATACATAAAAAACACAATAAAAGCGGAATGGGTGAAAAATTGTATATCATGACCTTGAAAGAATAACCCATGCCACGAGCAATACCGATAATTCCACCATCAATGTTGCCTTTGAGTAAAACAGAATTAGGAAAAAAGTATCCGCCTTGACTATAAAAATAAAGCCCGAATACTATAATCGGAATGCACGTAGATAAAAGAATGAGTAAAAGGGTTTTCCATTGTTTTTTGTATAATAACGGTACGGATAATCCTGCGGTGACAAAAGCACCCTCATAGCGTGTTGCTGTCATACAAAACGCAAATATAAATACGGCGTATGGTGTATATTCCTTTTTTATACACACAGCGTATATCGTGCATATTACAAACAATGAAAAGAGAATATTCTCCATGCCTCCGGCAATAAGCGGAAACAATGGCACACAAAGAATAAGTACTGCTAAAGCCGTTGCCGACAGCCGCTTCGTCACATTTTCATGGCTCAGTATTTTTTGAACCATAAAGATAAGACCAAGAGCGCTGCAAATTGTGAGTGCCAAAGGTACATAGATATACAACGACCCTGTGATATGATACAGTGTAGCCAGCAATAGCGTCCACAATGGCGATGAAGATGCTGAAGAAAATTCATACCTTGTAACTCCCCACATACCATGCTCTGCAAGGTTCTTTCCCATAGCTAAATGAATATAGGCATCATCCAGAGCATAGGTAAACGCCCCATACGTTACAATGTACCAAAACCACGCACATATAATCATCACAGCAACAAAAAGTGCATAAGCCGGAAAAGATGAAAATTTCATACCTTGCATTATATTCAAAAAAAAAGGTTGTACCTTCAAAGCACAACCCACAAATTTACGATTCTTTTCTGCAAAACTATACCAAGATTAAAGTCATTATAGAGAGTTTTATGATTGATCTTTTTGATTTGTATGGATTTGAAACACCGAAAATCCCATAACCATAAAACTGTGGCTCTATAGTGGAAACCACATATTAATGCAATCTGAATTTAATCGGAATATAGACAGTATAAGCAACAGCCCTACCATTGTTTTTCGCCGGATTAGTTTTATAGTGCTTCACGGCATCGATGGCTGCTTGATGGAACAGTGGCGATGTTGATGTTACAATTTCTATGTTCTCGGCATTGCCTTCTTCATTGATAAGCACCTTTAAGACCACATTACCTTCTTTTTCCAAACGAATTGCCATACTTGGATAAACCACGTTTTTTTGAATTGATGCAATATCAATCTTTGGTTCAATTTCCGGAATAAACACAAACTCATTGTCCTCCTCATCCAAGATTGGTGGTGTTGGTGCAGATGATAAGGACGAAGTGGTTTGATTACCACCTCCGAAAGAAGAAACGACAGATTTTCCATCGCCATTGATTTCCGACAGCCCTGAAGTGTATGTGTCATTTGTTTCTTCCTGTAGGGTATCTTGAGGTGTCTGGTTTGTTTTTCCAAGCAATCCTTTTGTGTTTTTTCTTGAGGCGCCAGCGGCTTCCGCCGGAGTTTTACTATCCGGTATTTTCGGTTTCCCGACATCAATAATTATTACCGGTGGCTTTATTTCCGGAAAAACAAGGGTAGTGTAACAAAAAGAAAAGCATAGCATTATTGCCGATATAAGAAAAAGTGTGGACAAAAAACTGTAGAGAGTTGTTCGGTTCATACTGTCCGAAAGTTCATAGGTACCACTATGATGAGCCGAGAGATGCAGAAGCGTAGTCATAATATCCTCCATTGTTATTGACTAATGAGTCAGTCATTCCGGTAAAAGTTACAATTCTGAATTTTTTGTTCTTGAAACCAATATAATCTTCACACTCATGAAAAAAAGTACATAGTTATCTCATAAATTTTTGTAAAGGAACAGTAGTTGATTAATTTGTGCTTCAAAGTATGCAAAGTGATTAAAAAATTATGAATGAAAAGTAAGAATTTTCTAAAATATTCTAAGAAAAAAAATGTGAAGAAATTATGAACATAAATTAAGTTTGTATTTATTGTAAAAAGTGTAAGTTTGTATAAAGTTTTTTTCCACATGTATAGAAGAATATATACCGCTACCTCAAAGTGAATACCTGATTTATTTTGTTGTGAATGAGGGTAGTTTGTATGTGAGAATACTATTTCTGTTTCACTAATATTAAGGAGACTGTTTTATGAAAACAGTACGCTACGCAGTTCTGCTATTATGTTTATGTGCAGGACTACATTTTTCTGCATCTTCGCAGATTACGGTATTTCCCTCATATTATGAGGATTTTGAAAGTGGTGACGGGGGGTGGTCTGCATCCGGCACTAATTCATCATGGGCACTTGGCGAGCCATCCGGCTGGGAATTATCCGGTGCATATTCCGGCAGTAATGCTTGGGCAACAGGTTTGTACGGTTCGTATAATACAAATGAACTTTCATATCTGACATCGCCCCAGTTCGATTTTTCATGTTTAACCGAAGATCCGACTTTGCGTTTTGCTCAAGCATATTGGCTTGAAGGAAATTGGGATTTTTATTGGATTGAGATTTCCGTTAATGGCGGTGCATGGACAAAATTGGGCAGTTCCGGTTCCGGTAATAATTGGTACAATACATGGTATGACTATGGTACTGATTCGGATATTGATGTTTTTTGTGGTTATTATGATTATTCGTATGGCTGGGATATTTCCGGACATACATTAACAGGAACAGCGGGTTCATCGAATGTCCGTATTCGTTTTGTGTTGGATTCCGATACTTCGTATGAAGAAGACGGTGTTTATATAGATGACATCAGCATTGAGGCAACCAGTAGCACACTTCCGGCGGTTGTTCTTGATGCTCCCAACAACAATATGACGAATGCACCATTAGATATAACATTGTCATGGGATAGCCATAATTGCGCTGATTGGTATGAAATCGAAGTATCTACTACCGGCGATTTTTCAAATGTAGTGTATTCGGATGGTAAATTCACTGATCTGTTTTATGATCTGATGGGTTTAGAGTATGAAACACAATATTTCTGGCATGTTCGTGCAGTAAAAGACGGCAATCCCGGCGAATGGTCATCAACACGTAATTTTACGACAGTTCCCTCACCGCCTGATAATCCTGTGTTAATTTCACCGGCAGACGGAACTCTTAATCTTAATCCAACCGGCGTTGCTTTACAATGGCAATCACAACCCAAAGCAAGTTCTTATCGTGTTCAACTTTCAACGGATCCAACATTTACAGGCGGTATTATTGTGGACGAATCTGTCTCCGGCGGTTCGAAAGACGTGAGCACATTATTGGTCTATGGCACTCGCTACTATTGGAGAGTCAATGCTTCCAATGTCTCCGGCACAAGCGGATGGTCTCCGGTATGGAATTTTGCCACATTATTACCTTTGCCTACTTTAGCCGCACCTGCGAATAATGAGCAAGGACTTGAGTTACCACTACAACTTTCTTGGCAAGGTATAACAGGAGTCGCTATATATAATTTACAAATAGCTAATGATGTCGCATTTACTTCTTTATTATTCGATGGAAATGTCAATGGAACAAATTATAATGCTTCTGCCTTGAATTTGGATGCTCAATATTTTTGGCGAGTTCGCGCAGTCGGTAATGGCGGTATTGTCAGTGCTTTTACACCGTCACGTACTTTTAGTACAATCGTACCGACGCCAATATTGTCATTACCATTCAGTGGTGAAGTAGATAAAGCCACAACTGTGGACTTGGTGTGGAAAGAAAATCCCAAACCTTCAAAGTATCAAATTCAGGTATCACATTCATTAATGTTTGCAACAAATGATATTGTTCTTGATAAAATTATTGAGGGGAATACACTTACTCTTGCTGATTTACCGCATAATACTTTATTGTATTGGCGAGTTCGTGCAGTTACAACAGATAAAGGTAATAGTAATTGGAGCGATGCCTACACATTTATGACTATTGTTGCTTCGACGCAAAATACATTGCCAGCGAGCAATTCGCATTCTCTTGCTTTCCCAATTGAATTTGAATGGCGATCAGTAGGTACGCAAGTTTCCTATGACATTGAAATTGCTGAAGACAAAGATTTTAAAAAAATTGTAGTGCGTGAAATAATTGGTGAAGGAACAAAAGTAGAATTCAGTAATTATCACGGCTTAGCACATAATCAAACATATTGGTGGCATGTAAGACCTAAAACAAGAAGTAATCAAGATGTAGCCTGGTCACAAGCATTTAATTTTAGAACCATCATCGGTAAAGCAACAGCAATTTTTCCTATGGACAAATCCACGGATCAAAGTTTGCTTAGTCGCTATGTTTGGAGCCAAGTTTCGGGCGCAGAACAATACAGTATAGTAGTTTCGAAATCATCGGATTTATCGAACCCCATTGTGAGTGCAGAGAATTTGAGCAAATCGGAATATGCTTCA
>JAYRWZ010000271.1:0-2386 GCA_041917875.1 Chloroflexota bacterium
CCGTCAGGAGAACACATACTCCTTAATATTGTGGGGTACTATTACAGTTATCTTAAAGCAAATCCCTTGAAATTGATAAAAAATGGTTATATCATTGATGATTACGTCGGTAGTAATTTGTGGCCAACAGGTGGGGGTGTGGTTGGAAGATTTAGCGATACTTCAGATCAGTTTGCATGGATAGCAGCTAGTGCAACATTTCAGGGACCAAAAAATAGACGGGCAGATATGGGCAAATTGGTTTATTGTGACTTGCTTACAGGGACTTTAATTAGGGAAATTAAAACCTCCGAATTAAGTGGACACCGATTTTTATCGGAAGGGAGAGCGACGGTAGTAAGTTCTGCTTCTAAAGAAGCAATAATAAAAAAGCAAGATAATCCACAATTCTTACGATATAAAGTTTCGGAAAATACTATATGTCTTGGACTTTATGAAAGATATTGTATATGCAGTACGAAAATTGTAGATTTGGTAACGGGATATGAAACCAAGACAAAATATTCCAATAAGATAATTTTATTGGGCGAAAATGAATATATTGTCGAGATGTCAGAAGATACGTTGATGTCATTGACTTTACGAAAAATATCAAATACTACATTGAGGTTTCCAATACCACACACAGATAAGTTATATAAAAAGTTATATGAATCATCTCAAGAAAATACATTTCTGGGTCTAAAATCAAATAATGTTCTAGAGTATGTGCGTTTGGAGATACCTCAGATTCCCGATGATAAACTTAAGGCAGACTTTAATGTTGTTGGTTCTCGAAAATTTCGTACTTCAGATAGTATTCAATTCACAAATTCTTCGTTTCCTTTACTACGAAATCCATTATCTTTTAAATGGTACTTCGGTGATGGAGATAGTAGCAACTTAGAGAGTCCTAAGCATAAATACAAGAAACATGGACTATATACAGTGACTTTAATAGTCCTTTCCGGTTCAGACATAGATACCATTAATAAAAATGAGTACATTCAGATAGTATCTCTCGACACAAATATCATAAAACAAACAAAAGTAGTACCAGATTTACTTCGTGTCAATTATTCTCTTAATGGAAAATACATAGTATGTAAAAGTGCGAAATCTACAATATTTCTCAACACGCAAACATTAGAACCAATCAAAACTGTCAATGGCTGGGCAGAAGTTATGACATATAAAGATAAAGAATGTATCATTACACTATCAGAAAAAACTACAGGTAAACTGAAAATTTATACATTTGAAAATGATTCACTGATATATACACTTGATCGCTTTAATATTGACTGGTATCCTGAAAACACAGATATACTTATGTCAAATATAAATGATAGTACTTTTTTTTATATTAAACACCGTACCGCATTTCTCCCTGATCCGAATAATACTATGATGGAAGTCTATAATATCGGTTTACTTAATTTGTTTAACAAAGATAGCACTGAAGGTATCAATGAATTTAATCCGAAGATTGCTTATCAAAATGAATTTTATGCTAAGAGTCTTAGCTTCAATATATATAAAAAAAATATTGTCGCGCTTTGTGTCGGGGGTAGATTTTCTGTTTTTGACTTATTTTTAGGTAAAGATATAGTTAATGAAAAAAATGAACCATCGGAGCCGGTTCTATTGTTAGACACAAGTGCTGTACTCTTTCCATCAAAAATATACTCAATTACATTGGGTAAACCTGTGAAAAAACTACAACAAAAAAATATACTTTCGTATGAATTACTTGATAATAGTAAGTATCTTGTAGCGACATCAGATTATTATACACCACTCATGATAATGAATGTTTCTCAAGACACCTTGCATCTATTTCGAAGCACAAATGAGCCACAAATATCTTTATCCCTTCACCCCAATAATCGAAATCAATTTGTGTCTTGCGATACTAAAGGAATTGTAAGCCTCTGGAATTTGCCGAATTTTAGTGATAAACCATCAAAATTAGAGTATATAGATTTTACGTCGAAACTTGTTCAAAATACTGTCAATCTTGTTTCCTTCACTTCTTGCTTGATACCTTCCTTTGCGGATGCAGAATATAGGTGGGATTTTGGTGATGGTACAGAAAGTACTGAAAGAAATCCCACACATGAATATTCGACCTCCGGTAATTTTACTATACGTCTTCGAGTGACTGTTCCAAAGATCTTGGATACAATTATTGAAAGGAAAGCATTAGTTACAATTGATTTTTCGCCAATCTCGATAGACTTTTATACATACGACATTGAGCAAAATAGAAATTACCCAATAAATTTTATCAATAAAACATATCCTCTACATCAAAAATTTGCGTATAAATGGGATTTTGGCGATGGTGCAATCAGTTATGATATTAATCCAACTCATACTTATGTAAAAGATGGGAAGTACACAG
>JAYRWZ010000272.1:0-1871 GCA_041917875.1 Chloroflexota bacterium
CGTGTACGTCGTTTTCGATACACATCACCTGAGCAAAAGGTAATTCAGCATCTTGCACTAAAATATAGGAGGCATTATCAAATTCTAATGTATGGTGTAAACTGCTGCCTGCTCCGTCATTGATCCATGCTAACGGTATGGGGGTATTGAAACTGTATCGGTTTAATAATGGTGCGGTAGTGTCAAGAAAAGCAACTCCCAATTTTTTAAGATAATATTTTTGGACATTTCCACTGACCTTGCCATCTTGATTACTAATATATTGAGAAGTGCTGTACTTAAATTTCACGGAATAGGTTTTTCCATATTGTAATGGCTCATCAAGACGTGCTGCAAGATATTCTCTATGGTCATCCACACCGGAAGTAGGCGCACGTCTTCTGGTAATAGCAATGCCGGTATATGCATCACCGGTGACTGCTTCTAAAGAATCAACTCCCCAATTTGAAGGCACATCCACTCCTTGGTCAATACGAAAAGGAGAAGCGGGTGCCTGTGCATCCCTGTGATAATAATCAGTGGTAGCGCAATTTGCTCTAAACCATCGTAAGACAAATTTTGTTCCCGAGCCAAGATAATCACGGGGGTCTGCCAATGTTAATGTAGAATCGCCTCGCATCACGCAATGCAATGCCTGAGGATTTTCCTTGTTGGGGTACTCAAGCGTTGTTGATGGGCGCGGCACACCATTGTGATTTTCAAAACTGGGATTGGGGACAAGATTCACTTGACCTTGCAAATGTTGCCATGAGATCATACCAATCAACATGATCATAAAAGACATTGTTTTCATACAAACCACCTCATAAATATTGTTATTAATGAATTATTTTGTGATAAGAAAAGGAAGAATAGTATATGTTTTATTATAATTGATTTTACAGTAATATTTCCCGGAAGGTAAATCGGAAATACTTACAGATACTGTTTGGGCTGATGTATTATGCGGCTGCAATGTACGATTATAGATACCTTGTGCATTGATAATATCTATGGATTCAATAACGTATGATGTTTTCATTTCAATGTTAATATAATCCTGTGTCGGTGTAGGATACACTCGAAAATCTGATGAATAATTATCGAGAGGAACAGAGGTGATAGTTCTTTGATATGGACGACCGAGTGTATCTACTTTGAATAGCCAATCTTGTGGCGGTGTGGGGCATGTATTATTACATGTGAGAGAATTTAATCCATTATATAAACCCGATATAATAATTCCATCATCACTATCTATCATAACGGCAACGGGTACATGACTGCATTCACCACTGCCATAGTGTGCAGTAAATAAATGTTGTCCTTTACTGCTTATCTTTGCCAAGCCAATATCAGTATAACAAGGTTGAAAAATACTTGAATTTGTATCAGTATATATTTCATTGGTAACAAAGAAACTGCCATTTCTATGTTCACTTAATTGTTTGTAATGGTTACCTATAAAATTTTTACCGAAGAGAAAACAAGACCAAGAATGTTGATATGAGGAATCAAATTTCAGAACTTCAAGTCCATTGCTGCCATTTAAGAGATAAGCAAAACCACCGTCTTTTGTTGTAATAAAACTTTTTCTATCAACTGAATAATAATCTATATAAGGAGATACTTTTTCTATATTGAAGGAGTCCAGAATAGTATTAAAATTGGCATCTGTAATTCGAAAACCATACGAAATTTTTTTTTCAAAACTAGATGTATGAAATCTCCATAAAATGCTACCATCCTTTCTCTGATACATAAGTTGTTCAAATGTCCCAAAGTTTTTATTATTCTCATCGAGAATCTTTTTTGTGAGTAATGTGCCATTGTTTGAAAAACGATAAAAAGCACGACGACTGATAAATGTTTCGGATGCATGGCGTGTCATA
>JAYRWZ010000273.1:0-6074 GCA_041917875.1 Chloroflexota bacterium
AATTATTCGATCAACAACATTTTCATTAGTCATAAACCTTGACAAAGCACCGGAAGCATGCGCCATCGCTTCGTCAGTACATGCAGAGAAGAAATGGGGTTTTGTATTACACAATGGCAAACCCGAACCCGTTAATAATACGGCGGTGCATAAATTTTCAACAGGGATTTTCGATGATATAAGTCAAAAAAACACAAAATCATATCTGGCCGAAATATTTGAAATATGCGGATGGGAATTTCAAGGCGAAGAATATGAATTGCCTATTCGACATACATCAACGAAGGTCAACAGAACAAAAATACTCATAGGACTTAATACTGGGTGTGGGGCACGTTGGACCTCACGGCTATGGGACACTGAGCAATGGATAGCGCTTACACAAAAACTTATTGACAACAGCTATGAAATTATACTGTTGGGTGGTCCCCAAGAAGATGAAAGAAATAAAGAAATAGCTCAAAAAACCGGTGCCGAATATAATGGTTATGTGCCGATGCACCAATTTATTGACGTAGTGGATCAATGCGATATTATTGTCACAGGGGTTACGATGGCATTGCATATTGCCATTGGTTTGAAAAAACAAATTGTTGTTATGAACAATATTTTTAATAAACATGAATTCGAACTATATGGTCGAGGTGAGATCATAGAGCCGTCTGTCCAATGCACATGTTACTATAAGTCAGTATGTGTCAATCCTGATTATCGCTGCATGGAACATCTTTCCGTGGACAGTATTTTTCATTCTATTCAAAGACGCAGTCTATCCTTACAAAATCAATAATCTTTTTATTCATATTCGTGGTGAAATTATTTTCATCAGGACTAACATTATTATGTCATCAATTCGTGCTGCATTTTTTACCGCTGCTTCATCGGCAACCAATTTACCTACTAAAACGACTTTACCCGAAGTAGCTTTTATTGGTCGCTCCAATGTCGGAAAATCGTCATTAATTAATACATTAGTGAACAGAAATTCCCTTGCTCATGTCAGCACAACTCCCGGGAAAACACAACAACTCAATTTTTATTCGATTGAAGATACATGGATGCTTGTGGATATGCCCGGATTCGGTTATGCGAAAGTAGCAAAAACTGACCGCAAGGCATGGCATGAGCTTAATTACGGTTATTTAATGCATCGTGAATTATTACAGCTCACTTGCGTGCTTATTGATGGCAGACATGACCCCATGCCGATTGATATGGAGCTAATTGAAAATTTAGAAAACGCACAAAGACGCTATGCCATTATTCTTACCAAATGCGATAAATTAAGTTCAACGCAGATCACTGCACGGCAGGCACAATTACGAGACGCTCTCATGATGTGCAAATATTGCATTGATGTGCTCCCCTATTCTGCCCGCACTCGAATGGGACGCGAGCAATTATGGGGAATAATTAAAAGAGAAACTAAACAACACGATACTCAATCATAAATATATTTTTTTGTAAAAAAGATGATACAGACGAATAATCCGCTCATCGGAATAATTATGGGCAGCGATTCAGATTTACCGACAATGAAAGAAGCGGCAACAATATGTGATTTTTTTTCTTTACCGTATGAAATACGTGTGGTATCCGCGCATCGTACACCGGCTGATATGGCAGACTACGGTGCGACGGCACATAAAAGGGGCATAAAAGTAATTATTGCCGGAGCCGGAGGCGCAGCGCATTTGCCCGGAATGATTGCCGCTTTCAGTCCTTTGCCTGTCATCGGTGTTCCCGTACAATCGAAAGCATTACAAGGGCAAGACTCGCTTCTTTCCATTGTACAAATGCCCCCCGGAGTACCCGTTGCAACGGTAGCTATCGGCGGCGGTAAAAATGCAGGCATTCTGGCGGCGCAAATTCTTTCTGTCTCAATGCCGGAATTACATGACAAAATTATCAGATATAAAGAACAAATGGCAGAAGAATCGCGCAATAAGAATAATTCTTTGGTTTAATCTTCCACTTTTTACAAAAAACATCATGATTACACGATACGGTTATGACAATGCTTTTCTTATGATCGGATTTGGGCTTGTTTTGCTCGGTCTCGGCATTTTCTTGTTTAAAGAGTTTTGGTCTGTATTATTTTCAATTCTCGGGGGAGTGACAATACTTTTTACATTGTGGTTTTTTCGCGACCCTTCTCGTACCATTCCGCAAAAAGCGCTCAATGATGACACTACTATTTTAGCACCTGCCGACGGGAAAATAGTGCAAATTATTCCCGTTGAAGAAAAAGATTATCTGCAATCTTCTGCGATGCAAATAAGCATATTTCTATCTCCGCTGGATGTTCATGTGAATCGCACACCGGTCACCGGCATCGTTGAATTTTATAAATATATGCCGGGGGATTACCTTGTCGCATGGCATCCGAAAAGTTCAGAACTTAATGAACAATCACGCATCGGTGTGCGTACATCTAAAGCAAAAGTATTATTCAAACAAATTACCGGCGTATTGGCAAGACGCATAGTATGTGAAGTAAAAGAAGGCGATTCTCTAACCATAGGTGAAAAAATTGGCATGATGAAATTTGGTTCACGTATGGATATTATTGTGCCTCATTCAACTGTTATTAATGCAAAAGTCGGCGACCGTGTTGTTGGTGGTGAAACTATCTTAGGACAATTACAATAATGAATACTCCTTTAATGCCTATATCAATTTCGCGCCCCAAGCCCTATCTGCTACAAGTTGAATATGCTGATTTTACAGGAATAATAATGCTTTCAAGTTTACGGGAAGAATGCCCTTGCGCTGTTTGTAAAGGCGAAGAAATAATGGGCGTGCGCTATACATTCGGCATCCAAATCATGAAACCCGGCATGAATGAATTGACTGCTTTACAGCCAACCGGAAATTATGCTGTGCAAGCACGATGGAACGACGGACATGACAGCGGCATTTATACATGGGAACAATTACGAATCATTGTCGAAAAACACGCTCTATCGCCTGAACAAATTCAAGCAATAAACAATTAAACATAATGGGTGATCAATTAAAAAATATTTACACAAAAGAAAAGCTTCTTGTTGTAGCTTCCGCAATCGGCAAACACGACGCGCAATTTAATGTAAATAAATTTCTTAGCTCTGTTTTTGACACTTCATGGGAACAACGTGCATTAAAAGACAGGATGCACCATATTGCAGCTACCCTACAACAAAATCTACACGGAAATTACAAGAAACAAATAAAAACATTACTGAAAGCAGCACCGCAATTTTCCGGCTTCGAATATATGTTCTTTCCTGATTTTGTTGAACAATTTGGTCTCGATGATGAAGAAATCTCTTTAATGGCATTAGAAGAATTCACGAAAACATCAAGTGCCGAATTTGCAATCAGACCATTTCTATTACGTAATCCGCAAAAAACGTTTGCTCTATTACATACATGGGCATATCATAAACATCATGCTGTAAGAAGATGTGCCAGTGAAGGGTGCAGACCTCGTTTGCCTTGGGCAATGGCATTGCCTGAATTAAAAAAAGATCCCTCACCAATTTTACCAATTCTTTCTGTGCTATACAATGATGAGAGCGAATATGTGAGGAGAAGCGTAGCCAATAATCTGAATGATATTTCCAAAGATCACCCAGATATAATGTTGGATACTATTTCGCCATGGGTCGGCTTATCGGAACATAGTGACAAAGTGTGCAAACATGCCGCGCGTTCTTTACTCAAAAAAGGCAATCCACGAGCATTGTCATTGTTCAACTTTGCAAAAAATATTGATAATATTATCGTAGAGAATTTCAGGGTTCATGACAATCCGGTAAAAATCGGAGAATCAACATTATTTTCTTGTATCATTCGATCATCTCATACTAAAACGCAAAAAATACGTATCGAATATGCTGTTGATTATGTAAAGAAAAATGGAACAACATCAAGAAAAATATTTGTTCTCACGGAAAGATTTTTTCAACCTCATGCAGAATATTCTGTATTACGCAAAATTGCTCTGCACAATATGACCACACGAATTCACTATCCGGGCTTACACACTGTGTCACTTTTACTGAATGGTATTAATGTGGCTTCCGGTCAATTTATTTTATCGTAACTTCACATATTTGTTATTGTACACGGAATTAAGCCGTTCCGTCATGTTCAGTGTTTCAAATCCTCGCGTACCAAGAAAATAAAACAAATAGAGTCACTTCTATCTCCGTAGTTCCGCTAAATACTCATTGCATTATCGAATGATCATTATATCTTTATGCCATACACTATTATCAACGCGAAGAATATATACACCGGCTGAAATAATCGGTAATGGAATACTCCTTGTTTCAGATTCAGGATATATATCTGAAAATGACCATACTTTCTCACCCAATACATTTATGATGCTGAGTGACACAGTGCCGCCATAACCCGTTTTAATATACGCAGTATTATCAGCATAGAGAACATCAAGGGCGCTTGTCGCTGTCACACCTCTGAATTCCCAACCGCAAGTGGGATTATATCTCAACTCATTATTCTGAATGTTTACATTCATACATTGCGCATTTATGTCTTTAACCTCAAGTGTAAATTTTTCTTTTATTCTTCCATCCGGAGGTAACAATGCCATACATTCTAAGATAATTTCTCCATATTTTTCGTCTGATAAATCGCAGGAAAATAATATTGAACCTCCACTATGTTGAATAATTGTTATGCCCTCCGGTACAATGATCTGATTCACAACCACACAACAATTATCATAAATAAATGAAAAAGTGCTTCGACCAATGCCTTGCGGAATATATATTCGGACAGGATAAACCATGCTTGGCTGAATCAAAACGGTATCATCGGTAAGTATTTGAAAAAAGATATCTTTTGGCGTACTCAACGTAACAGATACTTTTTTCTCTGTTGTGCAAGCACCTTTCACAGCCCGCACAATATAGTCAATAGATTTTTCGGGTGTTATGACAGGCGAAGAAGAACGATAATTATCCAGATATACATTTGGTATCCACTCATACGTGTCGGCGCCTTGACATAGAATTTGAGTACTTTCGCCATAACACAAATCCTGATTACCTACAATTGTTAATTCAGGTTTTTTATCAACAACAATAAAAATACTGTCTTTATTTACACACTGTGCTGTTTTTCCGGTAACATAAAAAAAACGACTTATTGCGGTGGTAATTCGGGGATTCGGACTCATAGGATTATTGCACAACTCCGCCGGCGACCATTCATAACTCTCAGCACCCTCAGCCATCAACATTATGGTATCAGATGCACAAAGTCTTTGTCTTTCTGCTATAATCGAAATAGGCGTATTATTGACTACATTCACAGTAATACTATCATATCCTTTACAAAAACCCTTTGTTCCTTTTACATACACAGTAGCACTTTTTTGCAACTGAATTGTGGGTGACCTGGTTTTGGGATTATCAAAATATTCTGCGGGCGACCACTCATATTCATCAGCTCCGGAAGCCATGAGCATACATTGAACTCCGGCACATATTGACGTATCATTACCCGCTCTGACATTCAAATTATCATCCACAAACACCGTTACAGTATCGAACGCTATGCAGCCACCTCTGTTTTTAACACTGACAATATATGTGATTGTGGTATCAGGCGTGCAGATCGGGCGCGGACTCTGTGGATTATCCAGATACGCTTTAGGCAACCATTCATACACAACATCAGCGGTGTCATCAATGCCGAGCACTGCACGATCACCTCTGCATAATGATATATTGTTACCTGCTTGCGCTTTTGCCGAATTTACCACATGAACCCACAAGGTTGTGCTGTCGCAACCGTTTATATTGCAGACTCTTACCGTAACGGGATAATGTCCGGTTTTTCTAAATTTTGTGAGAAATTTTTGTTCTTTACTCTCTGTAATCTCCGCATTTTCAGCGGTCCATGTTATAATATTTTCAGATGAAATCGAGGTAAATTTCACGAACAACTCAGACCACGTGTCGGCACAAAGCACGGTATCGGTACTTCTGATTTTTGGCAAATCGCATGGCGTGGCAACTCTTTTATAATTGGCATCATAAATATGGCTGCTAAAT
>JAYRWZ010000274.1:0-6805 GCA_041917875.1 Chloroflexota bacterium
CAAAAAAAACTATTAGATTGCTTTTTTCGTTGTCATACCATTGCAATGAAGAGCGGTCCATATTGTAAACAGTATCAGCCGGCAGAGATGACATCTGTCAAACAAGCATTGCGGTGACATTTTTTTATTCATAAGTAAACAGTATAATAATGAACGTTCCACTCTTAGATTTAAAATTACAATACGCCACTTTACAATCGGAAATAGAGCCGATGTTGCTCAATATAGCAGCAAGTCAAGTGATGATATTAGGACCGGAAGTAAAGAAATTAGAAGAAACTTTGGCAGCATACTGTGATTGCCGCCATGCTATTGCGGTGTCAAGCGGCACAGATGCTTTATTGATGGCATTAATGGCGCTGGATATACAGCCCGGAGATGAGGTGATTGTTCCTACCTATTCTTTTTTTGCTACCGCCGGTGTGGTTGCACGACTTAATGCCGTACCGATTTTTGTGGATGCCGAGCCGGTAACTCTCAATATTTCACCGGAGGGTATTCGTAATGCAATCACATCACGTACAAAAGCGATAATTCCGGTTCATTTATATGGTCAAAGTGCCGATCTGGATGCTATCATGGCTATAGCGGCCGAGCATAATATACCGGTTATTGAAGATGCTGCGCAAAGTATTGGCGTGCAATATAAGGATGGACGTAAAGTCGGGTCAATCGGCGCAATCGGCTGCTATTCTTTTTATCCGACTAAAAACCTTGGTGCATTTGGTGATGCAGGGTTGGTCACAACAAATGATGATGTGTTAGGCCAAAAATTACGATTGATGCGCGACCATGGAATGAACCCCCGTTATTATCATAAATTTGTCGGTGGTAACTTCCGTATGGATGCTCTTCAAGGCGGCGTTTTGAATATTAAATTCCCGCATTTAGAGCAATGGCATGAACAGCGGCGCAACAATGCTGAACTCTATATTTCACTATTTAAAGAACATGGACTTTCTTCCGGCGAAGGAGTGCTTGAATTTGATGCCGAAAATCGTGTATTATTGCCTAAAGCTGTTTATAAAGAAAGTGGCGTAAAAAATTATCATATTTATAATCAGTTTGTAATTCGTGTTGAACAACGTGATGAATTGCGTGAATTTTTAAAAGAGAAAAGTATAGGAGCAGAAATATATTATCCCATACCTTTCCATCGTCAAGAATGTTTCACACATTTACGGTGCCGCGACGAAGACTATCCTGCAGCTAATATAGCTGCGGCGACCACATTGGCTTTACCTGTTTTCCCGGAATTGACGAAAGAACAAATTATATATGTCGTAGAAATGATAAAGGAATATATTTATGGATCATAATTATTTCATCTGCAATAGTGTTGTGAAGGCTACGAAAGTATTGTTCTGTATCATGGCTGTTTTGACAGTGCAGATATATTCCTGTATTGCACAAGCGGAGAATGTGCAACAAAAACAAGCCCTTCCGAAATTATTATTGGCAAATATTGAAATAGGTGAGACAATACCTGAAACTATTGCTGCTAAAGTGCCCACTGCCTTAGCATTGTCGGCTTTTGCCTCCGGAAAATATGAAATGATTCGTATGACAGCGCGTGATTCTGCCACAAAATTTTTAACTGCGCAGGGAATTGCAGCCACAGTCTCGAAAGTTGCGGAATTTCTTAATGCACAAAAAGTTATCTACGTGAATGTGCAGCGAGTACAAAATTTGTTAAGGGTGGAAATAGTAGAAAAAGGGTATCCACAATTTTATTCTTCGCAATCCGGTGTGGGATTCTCTTTACTGCGTTATAGAAAAGGCGACACAATTTTATACGATACACCATTATTGCATGCAATGCAGCGAGCATTTGCGGTTGCAGAACACGACAGCTTGATGTTTGAAAACGTCGAAGAAGATATGCGACGTTATCCCGCACCGACAGCAGTGCCAACGGGTATTGTTTTTAAAGACACCTATAAAAATCTCAATAAAATTTATGATCCAAAATTACAAATTATCAATGCTTACGATGCTGTACAAATTATGGTAAATACTGCAAAAAATCATCCTAAATTTACCGTTGTGGATATTGATACACGCGATTCTATTTATGCAATGATGAATTTATTCGGCGTGGAAAATAATAGGAATCCGACATCGGGCGAATTGCAAATGTTGAGCCGTTTAGGAATTGAATATATTATATCCGGTCAAGCCGAAAATAAAAAAGATTACTCTGAAATAACATTAGAACTCAGGCGCTTGAACCGTGATGCTAGCCATACATTTGTCAGAGGAGTAAAAGAAATTGTGGCAAGCGATCAGATTGATGAATTTAGGGCGGCTATTGAACGATCAACTAAGGTTTTGCTCGACGGCACAGGATTAGAGAAAAAAAGTAATAAGAAAAAGTAAATCATACAAAAAGAGCCGCAATAATAGCGGCTCTTTTTGTAGTATGTTGTCAAAGTTACGCACTCAAACTTGCTTGAACTGCCGGAGCAAATTCAGCAATAAAATCTTCTAACTTTGTTGCTGCAAGCGGAGTATTGGAGGTGTTGTAATCGCTCATTAACAGACCATTGCGGAAACCGCGTCCCAATTCTTGATAGCCGTCCACAAGAGTTTCTTTCATTCCCATTTGTAACATAGCCGCTTTTTGTTGATCATCGGGAAACTCTACCCAAGGAATATTTCTTCCTATGGCTTCACCGAGCAAATGCGCTACGTCATTCGATGTGCGAATATCGCTGACAATATATCGAATAGAATTACCACTAAAATCTAAAGACAATAATTCTTCCAGAGCCGCAGCGGCAATATCTCTGACATGCACTAATGCCATAGGAATATCACCTGCATAATTACTGCCCATAATTCCCATAGAAGATATCATGCCGATTTGTGCATAAAAATTTTGATAGAAAAATGAAGGACGTAAATGTTTCACATCAATATTTTCTATTGCTTTAAGCATTTTTTCAAAGTCACTCAAGCCGTCCACAACGCCTGCACCATTACCGAGATGTGCACCAACGCTTGAAAGATTCACTACTTTTGTAATCGAATGTGCACGAATTGCATCTGCCATATTATTGCCGACACGATTTTGATATGCACGAAAATCATCGGTGCTGTAATTCGGCGGTATCATCGTATAAACGGCATCGGCATTGGCAAAAGCCGAGTGAACAAAATCGGATTGCTCCATGTCGCCCACAAAAGGAGTGGCGCCGAGTGCTTTGATTTGTGCGGCGGTAGCTTCGCTGCGTGTGAGAACGCTCACAGTATGACCTGACGAAAGCAGACCTTCAACGATTGGTTTGCTGATATTTCCCAGCGAACCTGTTATAATATAGTTCATAAAGAATAAAAAATTAAAGAATAAAATTATACTGAAAATAGAGTAGTTTTGGAGTTTTCTTATGTGAAATACTTACAAATTCGGAAAATCAATCATGAAAATCTATAGAATCACTTTAATAGTGGTAAAAAATACAAAAAATTACCAAGGCAATATTGTGTCATTGTGAAGATAACTGCCATGATGACCATCGTCGTCAATAAGTGCCAGCATAATACTTGTGCTTGCACCCTGTTCCGGCGTAAGATGTGCTCCTTTGCCGCCCATATCTGTTTGAACCCAGCCCGGATGTGCTGCGTTTACTTTAATATTGGTGTCCTGAAGCAAATGTGCCAAATGAATGGTAAAAGAATTTACGGCAGTTTTTGAAGTATTATAGGCAAATGTTTTTGTGTTATACGTATTTGAACCGGGAGTAGCATGAAATTCCAATGAACCAAGAATACTTGTTAAATTGACAATGCGTCCGGCTTCACTTTTACGAATGAGCGGTAACAGCTTTTGTGTAAGTTCAACCATGCCGAAAAAATTAATATCGAATGTTTTACGTAAAATTTCCATCGGAATACTTTCTGTTGTATTGGTTTGCCAAATATCCGATTCTATTTGTACGCCTGCATTATTGATAAGAATATCGAGTTTCCCGTACGTGTCGGCAATACTATTGTAAGCGGTGGTGAATGAAGAACTGTCCTCCATATCGAGATGAACATAATGCACATCAAGCCCTTGTTGCGCTAATTCTTGGGCTGCCTGCCGGCCTCTTTGTTCATCGCGTGAGCCAAGTAATACTGTCATGCCATGTTCGGCAAGTATCTTGACGGTAGTGTAACCAATTCCTTTATTGGCACCGGTTACTAATGCAATTTTATTCATGATTATTGTAAAAACTGTGAAAAAATATGTGATGACAGAAGAAGAAACGAGAGTGAAAAAACTTTATTGTATATACAACTATGTGTTACGAAAATTTTATAGTTCATTGAGCAAACGATGTGCTCCAAATGCGGCTTGTGCCAAAGAGTCGGCATTGTCTTTACCCAGAGTTGTCGTGTATCGAGCATAGAGTTTGCCCCAAGCTTCTTGAATAAACGGTAGCTTTTTTTTCGCTTTTTGTGTGGGTGTAAGATAGGTGAATTTACCGTCCGTCGTGCGGATTATGTAGCCCTGTTCTTCCATTTTATCAACAAATCGAGTAACTGTGCTTGGTGTAAGACTAAGTTTTTCAGAAAGTTCTTTTGGCTGAACCGAGGGTTTTTCTATGACAATCAGTAAAAGGAAACAATACTGTGACGGTAATCCCGTAGCCGCAAATTCTTCATCCGCAATACGTGTTATCGTGCGGGCTAAGGCATTTGCCGAATAAAAAAGACAAGAACCGAAGCGAGAACAACTTTCTGCCATAATACGCTTTTCTGATTTGTGATAACTATAAGACTTGAAAAGGAACAATTCTATTGTATATACAAATATAGCAAAAAAAATCGGTTTAAGCCATACAATGATTATCTATGATAAACGTGATATGGGTTTTTTAAGGCAAGAGTAAAGAGTATAATGAAAAATGAGCGTTTCTTTTTATTGTTATTGGCATTGTTACAATTCACTAATATCATGGATTTTATGATAATGATGCCATTGGGACCGCAACTGATGCGCTTGTTTCAGATAGGTCCCGACCAATTCAGTATGGCAGTTTCGGCTTATACCATTTCAGCGGGCATATCGGGTATCGCTGGAGCATTTTGGTTAGACCGTTTGGACAGGAAACAAGCATTATTGCTTATGTACGGTGGTTTTCTTGTGGGAACATTATGTTGTGCATTAGCTCCATCGTATATCCTTTTAGTCACTGCGCGTATTGTCACAGGTGCTTTTGGCGGCATTTTGGGGGCGATAGTATTTTCTATTGTTGCCGACACAATACCCGAATCCCGTCGCGGTTCTGCAATGGGCATAGTCTCCACTTCATTTTCCATGGCTTCGGTTTTTGGTGTGCCTTTTGGTTTATATTTAGCCACATTACTTGGTTGGCATGCTCCATTTTACGCTATAGTTATTATTGGTTTGATTATTTATGCTGTTTTAGTAAAAGTATTGCCGCCGATGCGCGCACATTTTCAGCATCATCATTTGCATACTTCACGTTGGGCAAATGTTATGGCTGTACTTAATGATGCTGTTGTTAGACGTTCATTGTTGTTTATGGTTTTGTTAATGTTCGGACAATTTTCAATTATTCCGTTTATCAGTCCTTATATGGTGGCAAATGTCGGGATAAGCGAAAAATATTTACCGTTTATTTATTTCTTTGGTGGTGCTGCAACGATAATATCCTCTCCCTTAGTCGGTAAAATCTCCGATGCTGTCGGCAAACCTAAAGTATTTACATTTTTTGCGATTATTGCTGTGATACCGGTTTTGATTATTACGAATTTGCCGGCAGTGAGTTTGCCTTTAGTATTGGTTCTGACAACATTTTTCTTTATTGTCACTAATGGGCGAATGGTTCCGGCTATGGCTATTGCAAGTACTGTCGTTTCTCCGGAACGCCGCGGCACATTTATGAGTATTAACTCATCGGTAATGCAAATGGCAAGTGGAATAGCTTCATTTATTGCAGGTCAGATTGTGATTAAATCAGAAACAGGTGCACTATTGCATTATCCGTATGTTGGATATATGTCGGCTATTGCCGGAATTATGTGTTTAGCTATGTTGCCCGTGCTTCTCAAATCTCAAAAAAATGCAACAAGAGCTGCATAGATGCAACTTTTTTCTTCCCTAAGTGTGCGCACCCTCCTTTTTCATGGGTGTGTATGTTTACTATAATATTATTCCTCGACAATAAAAGAAAAGGCATCACTTTTCTGAGATTCAATTCCTGTCATATTTACTTCTTCAAGTGCATTCTTGAGTCTTTCAGAAACATATAAACGACTGTCAAATCTACCAAGTGCGAACATATCAATATCAAGTGGAAATGAAGGTCCAAAAATATAGTTCTTCGGATTAGCATTGCTAATCCGAATACCCTGTGCGCGTGCTTCTAAGTATTCATCTAATCTCTCTAAGTGTATATCTTCTTTTAGAAGTGTATTTTTTTCATCGAATGTATTTTTATGAAACTTCATATCAGCGTATGACAGATGACGATACATTGAGTACTCAATAAGTAAATAATAATATCCTTCATAGAACACATCCGTACCACTCTTTTGTATTATTGCCGGATACACTTTATAAGTCGGCAAATTATGTTGCAATATAACATTTTATGTTGCAATATAACATTTTATGTTGCAATATAACATTCACGATTCTTTCGGTAATAATCAACCCATCATTTAATACTACAGAAGAAAGTATATCTGTTTTTTTTGCACGCTTTTCAATAAGAAATCTATCGAAGATATAGTCGAACTTGTTTAAAGATTCTTTAAGAGAATAATAGCACAGGCTAAATGCCAAAAAGCA